>CAZZIC010000036.1:0-30286 GCA_964653985.1 uncultured archaeon
ATTTAAATGTTAATTTTTAGCATAAAGAATGCCTTTAGAAAGAAGGGGATCGCCATTTTGGCAAGTTTGGGTGTTGGATTTGGTCTAATGTTGGTTTTTGTTTTAGGAGCTTTTAGCGCGGGGGTTTCAAATCAATTCAGAGAAAATGTTACAGAATCAGTTGGTCAAGTTCAAATTACAGAAAAGTTGAAGTCTGGATCAGAAAGTCAATTGCCAATAAATATTACCCAACAACTATTTAATACGGAAGATTTAGAAGAAAATATTAATAAGTATAATCTTGAAGCGGATGCTCCTATTTATTTTACTATAAATTACGTGGGAGAAGACCAATTGAACAATGAAGGGGATAGGATTATTTTAAAGGGATTAAATAAATCTCTTGACCAAAAATGGGAAGGGGCTACCACTAAAATAGAACAAGGAAGAGTTTTTGAAAATGGAAAAAAAGAAATCATTGTTGACTCTCGTTTACTCGATGTTGCTCAGTTCAATATTGATATAGGAAGTGAATTAGAGATCAATTTAAACATTCCGGGGACTGAAACTGAAAATTTAACTATAGTAGGATATTATTCTCAAGAAGATAATGGGGCTCCAGATTTTGTCTCTCGTCAGTATTCCCTTTATATGGATATTGAAGTGTTATGGACCTTATTGGATGAAGCTGAAGAAGAAACCAATTATTACTCCACTATAACCTTAAGTTTTGATGCCGAGACGACCGAAGAAACAAATAGATATGTCGAAATCATAAATAACAATTCGGAAGATGGAGAATATGATCCAACATACTTAAGTGCTGTCTCAGTAGGAGCATTTTTTGAATCTATTGAAGAAAGTTTAGGAATAATTGAAGCTTTTACCGGGGTAATTGGGTTAATTACGGTTATAGCGGGAGGAATGGCAATAATTGTAACACAATTGATGAACGTTAGCAGTAGAATGAAAGAATTCGCTATTTTAAAAGCAACAGGATGGAAAAATCGCCATATCTTTCAGAATGTAATTTATGAGTCCCTTACTTTGGGAGCTTTTGGAGCATTAATCGGTTTAGGGTTAGGTGCTTTTTTTATAAATTTTCTCGGAAGTGAAGCAAGTCCTTTAGGTGCTGCTTCAGCAATAATTACCATTGAAGGAATTATAGAAGTGATTGCTTATGCTCTCGGATTAGGAGTTATTGGAGGGCTATTTCCCGGAATTAAAGCTTCAAGAGTAAGACCCGTAAAGGTATTAAAAGGAGGATAATTAGATAATGACCGAAACTAAAAATGAGGTAGTAATTTCGCTCCAAGGAGTAAGCAAGATTTACGGTGAGGAAGTTAATGAAATCCGAGCTCTCGATGATGTAGATCTAGATGTTGAGAAAGGAAGAATAATTACAATCATGGGACCATCTGGGAGCGGAAAAAGCACAATGTTAAACATTTTAGGAGCAATGGATGTTCCCACTTCTGGTAAAGTAATAGTTAATGATATGGATATTGGGACATTACCCGAAAGAAAACTCTCAAAATACCGTAAAGAGACAATAGGTTTTATTTTTCAAGATTTTTATCTATTACCTAATCTTGATGTTTTGGGTAATATCTTAATTCCACTTATACCATATGGAATTAAGGATAAAGATAAGGAAAGAGCTCAAAATATTCTTAATCTCGTAGGGTTAGGAAATCGGGGGAAAAGTAAAGTAAGAAAGCTTTCTGGAGGAGAATCTCAAAGAATAGCAATTGCAAGAGCGTTAATAAATAACCCAAAAATTATTTTAGCTGATGAGCCGACTGGAAACCTTGATTCGGAAAATGGAAAGGCAATTATTAATCTACTCTTCAAGCTAGCAGAAGAAGAGGGGAAAACAATTATAATTGTTACCCACGATCCGAATATCGCTTCCTCTGTTGAGAAACATCCTTTAGGACAAAATATATGGATAAAAGATGGTAAACTTAGCGAGGACCCTACCTACGATATGTATTGCTGGGGTTAATTAAGTTTTTTAATTTCTCATTTTTATTTTTTATTTTTCGTTAAGGTTTCTGCCAAATCTATTGCATTTGATACAGTTTGGGCGTATCCATCCGCACCTAATTCATTCCCGATGTTAGGAAATTCATTCAAAGCTTTTCCACCAACAATTATTTTAATTTTTTTTACCATTGAATCCCATATTTTGCGTATATATGTTCTTAACGTCGAAAGAAGACTTAGTAAACTCACACTTAAAGCTAAGATATCAATTTCAAAATCATTGATCATATTAATAATATCTTCTATTGGAGTATCCGATCCAAGGAAGTATACCTTCCAACCCTCTAATTCGAATTTCTGAGCCAACATTTGGATTCCAAGATCATGCCTTTCTCCAGGTATTGTAGTCGCTAGTATCTTTTTATTTTTAGATTCAGGGATTTCAAACCTATATTTTAATTCCATTACAATTGATTTGGAGATTTGAGTCGCTAAATGTTCTCTTGCAACACTTATCTGATTTGTTTGCCATAATCTCCCTATTTCGTATTGAACTTTTGCTAAAATCTCATCGAAAACTTCAGTAATTGACATACCCTCCTCAATAACAGTATTAATCAACTTTTTAGCCTTTTTACTACTACCTCTTAATAAATAATCCAGATATTTTTTCGCTATTTTTTCCAGATCTCCTGGAAGATGTAAAAAACTTTTTGGCTCCTCATATGGAACCTCTAAGGCTGAGATTGCTTTATTGATATAAAAATTAGTTTTACTCCTCAATTCTAAATCAAATTTAGTAGAGAAAAAATCTTTCATGCTTTCAAGAGTTATTTTCAGAACGCTAGTTGGAACCCCTCTTGTCTCAAGGACTGACATAGTCCAAAGAATGTATTTTGTGAACATTTCAGTTTTGTTCAAAACAATTGAACTTGCCAGATTGTCAATATGATAACCAATATCTTCTAAAGCTCTTTTCTCTTGGGTATTTGTATAAGTTTTTTTCAGTATCGGTAATTTTCGATAGATAATGCTAAGGATTTCTTCTACATGGAGTTTTTCTTTTAATAATAATTCTTCCTCATTTATCACGGTCATAAGAAAATCTTCACAAAATTTTTAGTATGAATAAATTTAATATTTAGATCAAGAATAAATACTATTACAAAAATATAAATTTTCTAGCTTCAATTTAAAAAGTAAAACTACAAAAAATAGGTATTTTAAAAATGTTATTCAATATTTGGTTTGCAACTTCTATATCTGAGGTAGGTATATCGGCTTTTGATTTCTTTAGTATTGGACATATTTGTTTCGGAATAGGAACGCTCTTATTTTTTTCAATCTTTTATACTATACCCAAACAACATGGAAATAAACCCTTACTTCCCTTATGGTTAGTTTTTACGTTGACGTTAATCGTTTTAATTGCTTGGGAATTCATAGAAAATATCCTATTCTTCGATTTAGGATGGAAATTTGAAGGGAGAAAGGATAGTATATTAAATATCACCACGGATATAATCATAGGAGCGTTGGGAGCTGGAGTGAATACTTATCTTGCATATAAAATGGTAGAATTAGACCGAAATATGAAAGGTTATTATATCTTCGGGTCAATTAGTCTCGCAATATGGATTATCATCTTTGTTATTTTTCGTCAAATAGCATATCTAGTTTATTAAATTTCAAATTTTATTTTTTTTATTATATCTTCTTTTTATATATCTTTAAGGCTCTGTTTAAAAAATTATATTAAAGACGTAGCAAATTTCTTCGCTTGATTTAAATCTTGGGCGTTAGGTCTCCCCTTCGCTTTTTTCTTGTCTTTTAATGCCTTTTCTCGCTCTTGTGAAGGAATTTGTTTAAGCATCTCTTTTTGTTTTTCTTCAGAGATCCCTAAATTTTCACCAACACAGTCAAATTTACCTACAATTTCAACTCCATTTTTCTCTAAGAGTTTTGTCACTTTTTTAAAAGGGGTTTGATATAACTCTAAACTTGCATGAGTACAAAAATAAGCAAATTTATTCGGAAGATCAGGTGCTTTTTTTAGAAGTTTGATCAGAGAACTATGAACTCTACTTGCATAGACTCCTGAACCGATGATTACCAAATCGAATAATTTTAAATTAGTAGGGTCTACTTCTTCAATCGGTTTAATTTTAAGATCTTGTTTCTCTAAGGCTTTATAAATCGCTTCTGCTACTTTTTTGGTATTACCTGTCTGAGAATAATATGTTATTAAAATTTTCATATATTAAAACCATATATTAATTTTATTGTAGTTTAAAGAGGATTCATTTTTATTAAAACTTACCAATATAGGATCATTAGCTGATGAATTTACCAGATTAAGATTAAATGAAATCAAAATGAAAATGCTTCAATCTTCTTTTGTTTTATAATGTGAAGATATATTAACTAATCAGTTTTTTTTTTTATTTCAGAACATAATAAAAAGAAAAGGATGTAAACTATTATTGAACAAAAAACTCATTTGAGAATTGATGAGACACTTAGCGGAAAAGTTATCGAGATAACTAAGGGTCAGAGTAAAGTCAGGTTGAAAACCACTCCGAAAATGATTGCAGATGAGACGGGGCTAATTCATGGAGGATTTATCTTCTCTTTAGCAGATTATTGTGCAATGGTAACTGTAAACCATCCAAATGTAGTTCTTTCCAAATCATCATTTAAATTTATCAAACCGGTAAAGAAAGGAGATACAATTATAGCTGAAGGAAAAATCATCGAAGAAACGGGAAAGAAAGTAGATGTTCATGTTGATGTAGAAAGAGAGAAGCAGCTTATTGGGATGGGAACATTCAATTGTTTCATACCAAAAGAACACTTATTGGAGGAAAAATCATGAATGGAGGAGATATCATTGCTGAAACCCTTAAAAAACAAGGAGTAGAATACTTATTTACGTTGTGTGGGGGTCATATTTCACCTATATTGGTAGGGGCTAAGAAACAAAAAATTAGAGTCATTGACGTAAGGCATGAACCTACGGCTGTATTTGCCGCTGATGCGATGGCTAGATTAACGGGAATTCCCGGTGTGGCGGCAGTCACAGCAGGACCAGGAGTTACAAACTCCATTACAGCATTGAAAAACGCTCAAATGGCACAATCCCCCTTAATACTTATAGGTGGGGCAGCAGCTACGGTTTTACAAGGAAAAGGCGCACTTCAAGATATTGAACAATTAGATTTACTTAAAACCGTGGTGAAATGGGCTACAAAAATAGAGCAAAATTGTGATATTGTACCAGTGTTGGAAGAAGCATTCAAAGTTGCTATGTCTGGAGTCCCTGGACCCGTTTTCATAGAATGTCCAATAGATATTCTTTATGATGAGGAACTTGTTAAAGAGTGGTATGGAAAAAAGTCTAAGGCCAAGAACTCATCTTCAATTAAGCAAAAAATAGTAAATTGGTATTTAAAAAGACATGTGGATAACTTATTTGCTTGTTCACCAGAGGAAATAGATATTGAAGAGAACGATAATATAATTCCTTTTTCAGTGAATCAAAAACATATTCAAGAAGTTATATCTGAGATAAATAACGCCCAAAAACCTGTATTAATCTTAGGAAAACAAGCAACATTAAGAAAAGAAATCATAGATCAACTTTCTGAGGGATTAAAAAATCTAGGGGTCCCTATTTTTCTCGCTAGTATGTCTAGAGGACTTCTGGGAGAGGATCATCCGAATTATTTTCGACATGGAAGAACAAACGCTTTAAAAGAGGCTGACGTAATAATAATCGCGGGAATGCCAATAGATTTTAGATTAGGATATGGAAGAAAGATCAATAAAAAAGCATATCATATTGGAATTAATAGAAGTAAAGAGGAATTAAATAAAAATAAAAAACCAGACTTATCTATTCAATCTGATCCTGCCACATTCTTAGTAGAATTATCTGAAACTATTTCTTTTCAAAGAGAAAAGTGGAATTTATGGTTCAATAGATTGAATGAATGGAAAAAGCAAGGAAAAGACGAGATCAAAAAATTTATTGGGGTAAAAACTGAGTACATTAATCCTTTACTATTACTGGAGGAGATAAACAAACATAAAGATAAAAGTAGTGTCATCATAGGCGATGGTGGGGATTTTGTTGCGACCGCCTCTTACATAATAAAACCGCCTGGACCTTTAACTTGGCTCGATCCTGGACCTTATGGTACTTTAGGAGTGGGTGCTGGTTTCGCATTAGCAGCAAAATTAGTAAATCCAGATTCAGAAATTTGGTTGATCTACGGAGATGGAGCAGCTGGTTATTCAATAGCAGAGATGGATACTTTTGTTAGGCATAAGATTCCGATAATCTCAGTAATAGGAAATGATGCGGGATGGACTCAAATAGAAAGAGATCAAGTAAAATATTTAGAAGATCCAGTAGGGACAATCCTAAAATTTACGGATTATCATAAAGTTTCTCAAGGATATGGCACAGAAGGGTTTTTAATAACTGAGGAAACGGAGATTGGAGACGTTTTACTTAAGGCAAAAAAACTTGCCAAGGAGGGAAAGCCAGTATTAATCAACGCAAAAATTGGAAAAACTAAATTTAGAGAAGGTTCAATTTCAATGTAGTTATCTCTCCAAACCAGAGTTTTAGTTAATTTAAAAGATTTTTAGATCTCTATATCAAAAAATTTTACTGCATTTTGAGTTGTTATTTCGCTCACATCCTCCTGTGGGATATCATGAGAATAGGAAATTGCTGCAATTGAATATTTCACATTAACAGGCATATTTACGGGACCTCTTTTGTAAGGATGTTGATAAGGGGTATCTGTTTCTGTCATAAGTGATTCAATAGGAGAATCCTTTGTATTTTCCCGCCAGCGGTTGTTCCCATAAGCCGAACTAGGAACGGATAAACTATATCCTTGTTTTGCTAAGGTGAAACCATACTCTTGGGGACCAGAAAAGCAATGAAACATAATATCTTCAGGATTTATTTTGAAGTCCTCTAAAATTCCAATAATCTCCTTTGTTGCTCCATCTATTGCATTAAATCGATGTTTCGGATGGTTTTTATCAAATTCATGTTTAGCAGGATTTCTTACGTGTAGAACATAAGGTTTATTTAGATCCTCCGTAAGTTCAAAAACTTTTCTTAATTCCGATACTTGTTCTTTTCTTTTTTCTAGAGACTTGGCATGGTGAAAATCAAGTCCAATTTCTCCGATCGCTAAAAATTTATCATGTTTATTTTTGACAAAATTAGTCCATTTCTCCCATTCTTTCTTGTATTTCTTTTTAGGAGTATAAGTTACTGTTTGAGGAGCCCAACCACAGGTAAAGCCGTACTTCTCAAACTTAGTCTCTTCTATGAAATCTAATGTTGCATTAAGAGTATTCATGTCAATTGTACTCGAAATAAGAAATTTTCCCCCTTGTTCAAAATAAGTTTTAGCTTGCAATGTATTAGTAGGTAATTTATTCTTAGACCTTGGGAAGGGAAGATGAGAGTGCACATCTATGAATTTCAATCCCTCTAGAGGTTCGGGAACTTTATTTTTTGTTGTCATCTTATATAACTATTCATTTTTATTTATTAGAATAATTAAATACTCATTTAATTTTTTATTTTGAGATGAAATTTAGCCTCCTTGAGATTCAAATCAAATAAAATTTCTGAATTCAACTTTAAAATTCTTCTTCTTATGGAATCCAATCGTTATTTATCGAATAATCTGTTCTTCTAATTTTTAAGACAAAATTTTATTAATAACAGTTAGAATCTATTAACCACCAATATAATTAATTTAACGTTTCTTGAAAATGAATAGACCCAAAAATAATCCTTTTATTCAAAATCCAGACACTGATTTTGATAGTATTAATGAATTAAATGAAAAACAAGCGGAAAGACAAGCTCAAAAGCTTCGTGAGGCAATAGAATATCACGATTATCGATATTATGTCAAGAATAAACCAATTATCTCAGACAAGGCATATGATCAGCTTTTCCGAAGATTACAAAAAATAGAAAAGGAGTTTAATTTAGTAACTGAGAGTTCTCCAACTCAACGTGTAGGAGGAAAACCATTGGATGAGTTAAAAACTGTTGAGCATGTTTCTGAGATGTTAAGTCTTCAATCATCCGAAGATGAAACAGATGTAATTGATTGGGATGAACGGGTGAGAAAAACGATTCAAAACCCTCAATATTTTTGTGAACTTAAATTTGATGGACTTTCTGTAGAAATTATTTATGAAAACAATAGATTTGTTAGAGCCGTTACCAGGGGAAATGGTATAGAAGGTGATGATATTTCAGAAAATGTGAAAACGATTCATAGTGTTCCTTTAAAGTTACGAAATGCTCCGAATTTTATAGCTATTAGAGGGGAAATATATATGTCTAAATCTGGGTTTCAAAAGCTCAATAAAGAAAGAATTCAAAAAGGAAAGGATCCGTTCGCTAATCCAAGAAACGCCGCTGCGGGAAGTGTTAGAGTATTAGATCCATCAGTTGTAGCCAAAAGACCCCTCAATGTATTTTTTTATGAAATAATGGAGTGTTCGAAAGAGTTAGATACTCATCAAGATGCAATGAACTTGCTTAAAGACATTGGTTTAAGAGTAAATGAAAAAGTTAATCTAGTAAGTGATATCAAAGATTTTATTAAATTTAGGAACAAGATGAATGAACAACGAGATGATTTAGATTATAGTGCTGACGGGGTTATTGGAAAAATTAATAAATTCGAAGACAGAAGAATCTTGGGAAAGACTGCGGATCATCCCCGATGGGCTTTTGCATATAAATTTCCTGCTAAGGAGGAAATAACTTCTGTTGAAAAGATTGTAGTACAAGTTGGTAGAACTGGAAAATTGACACCAGTTGCGCTGTTAGATCCGGTAAACGTTGAGGGGGTAACCGTTTCACGGGCATCTCTCCATAACGCTTCACAGGTTAAGAAGCTTGGTGTTTCAGTAGGAGCCAAGGTAAAAATAAAAAGAGCCGGAGGTACTATCCCAGAGGTTGTTAGAGTTCTTGAATCTGGAAAAAGAGAGTTTCAAATGCCAGATCATTGTCCATCATGTGGATCAAAAGTTGAAAAAGAAGGAGAATATCATTTCTGTACTGGAGGGATTTCTTGTCCAGCGCAGTTAAAAGGATCTTTAGAGCATTATACTTCTCGAGAAGCAATGAATATAGAAGGAGTTGGAGAAAAAATTGCTCAAGAGCTTGTTGAAGAGAATTTAATTAAAGAGATTCCAGATCTTTATAATCTCAATAAAGATGATTTATTAAATTTAGAGGGATTTGCTGAAAAATCAGTTCAGAATCTTCTCGATGAGATTGAAGATAGCAAAGATAAAGATCTTACAAGTTTCCTCTATGCCCTTGGAATTAGACACGTTGGGAAAGAGACAGCTCGATTGCTAGCAAAGAACTTTTCCTTGGAACAACTCATGAATATAGGAAGAGAGGATTTAGAAAAACTGGATGATATTGGTCCTAAGATTGCCGAAAGCATTACTTTATTTTTTTCGGGAGAAGGAAGAATGACCGTGAAAAAACTATTGGATTCTGGAGTAAATCCAAAAAGAAGAAAAAGAGGGGATGAATTAGAGGGGCTAAAAATCGTAATAACCGGAGCTATAGAGGGGTATACCAGACAAGAGTTAATAGAGATTCTTGAAAAACATGGAGGAGATGTTACTTCAGCCGTTAGTAGCTTAACCGATTATCTTATCGTTGGTGAGAATCCCGGTTCATCAAAAATGGAAGATGCTGATAAGTATAACGTTGAAAAGCTCAATGAAAAGGCGTTTAAGGATAAAATTCTTGGAAAAATAATATAAATTTATTTAGATGTCAAAATAATTGAGGATCGTAATTTAGGTATTATTGCTATAATATTCTATTTTAAATAGAGCTATACCTATTGATTTTTAATAAATTATGAGTAGACCTAAAACAATGGAATTGATAAATGAAGAATTTGAAGTTTATAATTCCAAAATTAAATTATTATCATGGATTTATGAAGAACTAAAAATTCAACCCGATGACCTAAAAAGAGAGGTAACACATAACGGTCATCAGCTTCCGATAAATGTTTGATATAACAAATTAATTGAAGACCTCTCGTTCAAACCAACAATTTTATCGATTTAACAATTAGAATTAGTTTGTTGTAATATGTATCAATATCTCCATTTGCGGGTAAATGTATAAAAATTACGGGATATTCATTGTTTGAAAGAGTAATTCCCCAAAAATATAAGTAATTACATAAATAGGATCCAGGAAAATAGGAAATTCTTATATTACACTCTTCCTTGACATAACGAGATAATTTATTGATTGGAAATGTCGTTTCTTGAAGGATAGGAAACCCTAATTTTATGGGACTAATCCTAACTCGATTATCTACATCAATACCCCAAGAAAAATTTAAAGCAAATCTCTCCAAAGAGATATGTTGTTTTTCATGTATACCTAATTGGATTACAATGGAGAGGTTAGATTTAATGGAAGTTAAAATATTTTTATATAATTTAAGAGAACGTTCCCAACTCACAGGTAAGATTTTGATTTTAAATTTATTCGAATTAAAAAATTCCTCTTGTTTAAACTTCCTACACAGTAACTCACTTAAGTTTACTGAATAGTTACTGAAAGGACCGAATCCAGTTAGTAATATCAAGTTATAATCACAATTTCCTAAATCAATTTGATTTTTTAATTGATCTTTATTACATGATTATGATTTAAGATTAAAAGTAAAAATAAAAAAGATGTTAAAAAACACGACAAGGATTTTAAACAAAAATAATTATTCTTTTTGTAAATTGTCTATTTCTTTCTCTAATTGTTTAATTTCTTTTTTTATCGGTTTAATTCTATTTTTTTCCTCTTTTGCGATTTCTTTTAATTTATTGCTAAGAGCCTTAGATTTTTCTTTTCGTAAGCGCTTTAATTTTTTTGATAACTCTTTTACTAATTTTTTTTCCTCTTTAGCTTTTTTTTTCCATTCTTCAGCTTTTTTTTTAGCTTCTTCAAGATTATTTTCTTCTACATTTAATTTTCCTTCCGCATCATCAATTTTAGCATCATATTCTGCTTCTATTTCCCGTTCTGCTGAAGCTTCTTTTTTAGTAATTTCTTCTTCAATTTGAGTTATTTTATCTTTTTTATCGCTAACATTTGTTCTTAATTCTTCTACTGACATAATTATCAATTTCTATTATTCATTAATTTTGAATCTAAATTTGAATTCGAATTAAAGTTATTTTTTATCGTTTTTAACTATTATCTTTTGATAGTGATTAAAAAAAATTGAGCCTAAGATTAAAAAATTAGAAAAAAGAAAAAAGTTTTTTATTCAATATCTTCTCCAAGAGCCAATCGACAAAGATCGGATATCAAATAATTTTTTAAGCCTTTTCTTTCTACTTTAGAACCTAAGGTTTCCATACACATTGGACAATTATAGACACAAGCTTCAGCATCGTGTTCTAGCATATCCTTTATATTTTTGTTTTGAGTTTTTCTTAATATATCCTTTCTTCCTAACATTGGAAAAGGACCACCACAGCATAATGCGTTTTCTCTGTCAAAATCTCTAGAAACCCGCTTAACTCCAATCAAATCAAGTATTTTATCAACATATTTATCTGTTTCACCAATAAAACGATTAGAACAGTTTCTTTGATAGGCCACGTTCATATTTAATTTTTGTATCTTATCTTCATTTTCTTGTAGGTAATTATAGAGATATTCAAAAATATGAATAGGTTCAAAGGGAACATCTATATTATTCCTGGGACAATATGAAGCATATAATCCATAACATTCATCATGAAAACAGATCATTTCTTTGATGTTCTGTTTCTCAATATTTTCAATTATCTTAGGAACTCTCTCTCTAATTACAGAATCACGTTCTATATGGTGATACATTAAATTACAGAAAAAATCTCTTCCGGCAACATATTGTAAATCTTCAAATAGTTGCCCTTCCATATGTTTAGCATGTGATTTAACAAAAGCACATTTATTTAAAACGGGCTCTTCGGGATTTATGTCTTTAATTCTCAATTCTTCATGAGGCTTAAATTGAGCGACCATTGTCTTAATTAATCGGGGGGGAATCTCATGTGATTTATATTTTTCTTGGAGATTTACAAATAAATCAAAAGGATGAGAATCATAAGCATATTCTCTACACATTTCATCACATGCAAAGCAAGTAACACACTCATTTAAGACTCGAGAATCCTCTCCTTTAATCATTTTAAACATCTCCTCCCTGGCTTCCTCAACATTATCAAAATCAATCCATTGACAACGTGTAAGACAATCGATATTCTCACATTCATTACAATTTGAATCATCAAACATTTTAATTCTCCTCTTTTACAATAAATTCCTATCTACTATATGATTTTAGACTTTAATTATTGAATAATTATTTGCATATTAATTCATAGAATATTTATAGGTTTAGGTTTAGTCTATAAAGAAATTCAATTATAAATATTAATAAAGTGATCTATAAGCTTATTATTCCTCAATTTTAAATTTCCAAGAGCAGAATGCGGAATCGGGGTGTTCATCGGGAGGACAATAAAGACATTCTGTTTTAATCCTATCATCTATCGTTTTGGCAAATAATCCATATTCAACTTTACCTACGGGTTTGCAAGGAAAATCTGGAAGACCGTGTTGATTTCTTGCGTATTGAACTCTACAGTTATTCATCCTAAAGATACAACTCTTTTCCGATACCTCTACAATTTCTTGCTCATTTATGTTAGCATAAACCCTATACTTTAATGCTTCGATTAATCCGGGTATTCCGCTTCCTTCTTCGATATCAAATCGCTTCATTATTCTTTTTGCTTCAATAATAGTAAACCTCTTCCATTGCTTAATATCCAAATCAATTGCTTTCTCCAACCCGTATTCCTTTTCTACTGCCTGAAACCAGGTACCATCTATTGCCAGCCAATTTTTTGAGATATCTTCAATATAATCCAATAATCTTTCTTTTGAAAAATTTTCCAAATCTTTTTTCATGATAGTTTGTCAACAAGCATTTAATCAATTTTTATAATTCATCTTAATTTAATATCTGTTTTAAAAAGATAGTATTTATGGGCAACTTAATAGAAAAATGCACTTAGTTTTCGATCTTTAAATAGCTATTTAATAGGGAATTTCTACAATAAAATTAGATCCCTTGGAAGGCATTCCTGTAACTTTATCCTCCACCCAAATCTTCCCTTCATAACTTTTAATAATTTTTTTAACTAATTTTAAACCAAGCCCCATTCCTCTATGTTTATCGTCATGAGAAAGAGAACTTTTAAATATTTTTTCTTTATCTTCATTTCTTATTCCAACTCCATTATCTCTGAATTCTATACGGAGATTATTATCTTCATTGGGTTTTATTATTTTTATCTCAATTTCTACCAAATGATTATTATTATATTTCACACTATTGATTAAAATATTTTCAAATACATCTAATAGTAAGCTGTTAGCCATAACTTCTATTTTTTCTGAAAAGGAATCGACATCAATATTTATCTTCCTATTTTGAAAACCTTCTTTCACAAAAATTATTGCTTCCTTTAAAAGGTGGCAGAGATTGACCTTTTTTAGAGGAATCTGCGAATCTTCCACTTCATTTAATTTCTGAATATTCTCTATTAATTTTTTGGCTCTTAGGGTTTGCCCTTTAATAATTTCATTCAATTCTATGATCTCATCGAATTTATTTTTATCGTTTTTGTAAATCGAGATTAATTCAGTTGAGGATTGAATTGATTGAATTATATTGTTTATATCATGTGTAAAGAGATCTTTAAAAAATGTCGCCTTTTTATACGCGTTCTGAGTTTCTTTCATCATCTCTTTAAGTTTCATTTCAGCTTTCTTCTTTTCTGTTTTATCAATTAAGGTGACGAATGCGGCAGGTCTCTCATTATAGGTAATTGTTTTAGAAAATGTTTCAATCCATATGACCTCCCCTTGTTTATTAAACGCTCTAAACTCATAATGAGGTACAATATCCTTCTCACCACTAACCTTCTTCCTATATTGTTCATACACGAATTTTTTATCTTTCGGATGAACTAATTTAAAAATGTCTTTGAAAGTCCAATTCTTGGTTTCCTTGGGACTATGACCAGTAATCTTGCCGAAATGAGCATTTCTAAATTTAATTTCCTCATCTTGAATGATCATAATTGTCATGAAGGTTTGTTCGAAGATTGTTTTTAAAATTTCATTTGATTCTCGTAATTTTTGCTCAATTTTTTTTCGCTCTGTAATATCCCTAGCAATATTCAATATTTGTCTAGGTTTCCCTTTTTCCCTGAATGGGACAGCATTAACTTCATATATTAATTTATTCCCTTGATAATCCGTTAATTGTATCTCTTGTCCAATTAAAGGCTCTCCCCACCCTTTATTTCTAAGGGCTTTTTCTACTTCTTCTTGGTTATTCCTATGATAAATTTGAGCAAGATTCATCTGTTTTAATTCATTTAACTTTATGCCTAGACTTTCAATCGTGGCTTTATTTGCGTCAGTTATATTTCCATTCGTGTCATTAGTAAGAATCAAATCTGGAACCATATCAAAAATAAGTCGATATCTTTCTTCCGGATCCTTTACTTTTTTTGCTTTATCATATCCTTCTCTTTTTATAAAGGTACTATCAGGTGGATTTTTATCCTTATCTTTTAAAGAGATTTCTTTTTTTTTAGACTCAGAGAGGTTTTTAACCATAATAAATTTTGATGGAATATAGACAAATTTTAAAGCTGTTAATTCTCCAGATGGAAAATCTTTAAGAATTTTCGTAAACTTATCGCTTGTTTCAAAACAAATCTTTAATCCTTCGATATATAATTTATATTCATCATAAAAATCCAAAATCCCTTCAAGAGTTGCTCTTTTCAAAAATAAGCTTTCTTTTTTAGCAGCTTTCTCGTTATAATGTAATAGTATAAAGTTATCCCCTTCTTTTTTCCACAGACAACATGAAGATGGATACTCGTCTATTAAGATCCTTAACGATTCTATGTCGAATCCCATATCATTAGATATAAATTTCATCAATAGTCACCTAACCGACTAGAAGATTAGTCTTTTTATTTGGATATTATATAATTTAGATCTTAGACCTTAAAAATATAATAATATGAAAATTTTTTCCATATATGATCACGAACAACTATGTAAAAAGATTTGGAAAATATAAATTATATGTGAATCAAGTTTTAAAGATGATATAATAATAAATTAGCTAAAAAGATAAAAATATAATGCTTTTCTTCTTTTAAAAATGAAATAATATTTCTATGAAAATGGACAAAAAGCTTGATCCACTTTGGGATTTATTTGGGAAAGTGGGCAGAAAACTAACAGAAAATAGCAGAAAAATTTAAATTTACTCTAAACATTACATTAGATTAGCAGTTTTAAAATATAGAAACTAATAATTCAAGATAAGAAATTAAAACAAAAGTAAAATTAAAAGTTGGTTGATATTCAATGGGAAAAACATTAACAGAAAAAATAATTGAGGACCATCTTGTTGAAGGAACGCTTGAAAAAGGTAGTGATATTAGCATAAGAATTGACCGAACTCTTACCCAAGATGCCACTGGAACGATGGCATATTTGCAATTTGAGGCGATGGGAGTTCCAAAAGTTAAAACGGATCTGTCTGTCAGTTATGTTGATCATAATACTTTGCAAACCGATTACAGGAATAAAGATGATCATCTTTACTTGAAAAGTATCGCTCAAAAATACGGAATTTATTTTTCAAGACCGGGAAACGGAATTTGTCATCAACTTAATCTTGAGAGATTTTCTCATCCTGGAAAAACATTATTAGGAAGCGACAGTCATACTCCAACCGGTGGTGGAGTCGGAATGATTGCTATAGGAGCTGGTGGACTCGATGTTGCCGCTGCTATGGCAGGGGAACCCTTTACAATGAAGATGCCTAAAGTTGTTAACGTTCATTTAACGGGAGAATTACCTAATTTCGTGTCTGCAAAAGATGTAATTTTAGAGGTTCTAAGGAGGAGGGGAGTAAAAGGCGCGGTAAATAAGATTCTAGAGTATACAGGTCCCGGAATCAAAACACTCTCCGTTCCCGAAAGAGGAACAATTACAAACATGGGAACAGAAACAGGAGCAACCTCTTCAATCTTTCCGTCAGATGAAATTACCAAGAAATTCTTAGAAGCTCAAGGACGTGGTGAAGATTGGGTCGAAATACTTCCCGATGAGGACGCTCAATATGATGAGACAATTGAAATAAATCTTAGTGAACTTGTACCACTGATCTCTTTACCTCATAGTCCTGGAAATGTAAAGACAATAAGAGAAGTAGAAGGGAAAAAGGTGGATCAAGTATGTATTGGTAGCTGCACCAATTCTTCCTTGAGAGATCTTAAAATAGTAGCGCATCTACTTAAAGGTAAAAAAATAGAGGACAACTTAGATTTGACGATCTCACCTGGTTCGAGACAAGTAGTTCAACACTTAATAGATTCGGGAGAGATGTCTTATTTAGTTGAAGCGGGAGCAAGAATTTTAGAGAATACATGTGGTCCTTGTATTGGAATGGGACTAGCTCCAAATACAGATGCTATTTCTTTACGAACATTTAATAGAAACTTTCTCGGACGTTGTGGGACAGAAAGTGCGGATGTCTATCTTGTAAGTCCTGAAGCCGCAGCAGCCGCAGCATTAACGGGAAAGATTACAGATCCTAGAGATTTGAAAGAGTTTCCAGAAATTGAAATGCCAGAGAAATTCATGGTAAATAAGAATCTATTACTAGCACCACCCACAGAAGCAGAGGAAGTAGAAATTATCCGAGGACCAAACATTAAACCTTTACCTGAATTTCCGCCAATTCCAGATAAATTAGAAGGTGAAACTCTATTAAAGGTAGGCGACGATATCACAACCGATCATATAATGCCTGCTGGAGCAGAGATATTACCTTTGAGAAGTAATATTCCGGGAATCAGTGAATATGTATTCAATGTTGTTGATCCAGACTTTCCAGAAAGAGCAAAAGAAAAAGATGGAGGTTTCATTATTGGCGGAGAAAATTATGGTCAAGGGTCTAGCAGAGAGCATGCAGCAATTGCTCCTAAATATTTGGGAGTTAAAGCCGTAATCGTTAAATCATTTGCCCGTATTCACTTAGCAAATTTAGTAAATTTTGGAATTGTTCCTTTGACATTTAAAAGTAAAGGAGATTATGATAAGATCGAACAAGGAGACGAGTTAGAAATTGACTTATCCACCTTAAAAAGCGGAGATGTGAAATTAAAAAATAAAACAAAAGACATCGAAATAGATTTGACTCATAATATGGGAGCTCAAGAACTTGAAATTCTTAAGGTTGGTGGAAAACTACCTTATATTAAGAAGAAGCATCAATAATACCTTTTTTGGTTAAATTCTCTTTTTTTTTATCATTTAAAACTATTTTTCATTTTATTTTTAACCAGGATAATTCTAAGGTTAAATTGTGTGATATGTATATCATTTGTATATCATTGTCAAGTTAACTTTAGCAAAATAGTAAGTTTTAAACCATTTTCTTCGGATCTAAGATTGTATCCAAATCTTCTTCTAATTCTAAGTCCATTTCTAAAACAATATCCTTGATGGTTTTATTCTCCTTATAAGCCTTATGTGCTATTTGAGAAGCCTTGTCATATCCTATATATGGACTTAAATTGGTAACAATCATCAATAGACCATCTAAGTCTTTTTTAATTTTACTTTCATTAACATCCAATCCATTTAGGCATTTTTCGATGAAGGATTTAATCCCATTGCTAACCAGTTCAATCGATTCCAATAAATTATGGATCATGATAGGCTTACATACATTCAAATCTAATATACTTCCCATTGCTTCACTATTAGAGATAGATAGATCATTTCCCATTATATGTAAACACACTTGTATCAATGCTTCTGACTGAGTAGGATTAATTTTTCCCGGCATAATAGAAGATCCTGGTTCATTTGCGGGCAATTTTAATTCTGAAAGTCCAGCCCTTGGACCACTTCCCATCCATCGGATGTCGTTAGCCATTTTGAGAAGAGATAAGGATAATAATTTTAATGTTGAGCTAGTTCTGGCTATCGTATTATGAGAGGCAATTCCCTCTGCTAACATTTCCTTAGCTCTTAAATTGATGCCAGTAATGACGGATAATTTATCAATAGCAATCTTAGAAAAATTTTCTGGAGTATTTATTCCAGTTCCTAATACCGTCCCTCCAAGGGGTATAGCACATAATTCATCAAAATCTGCTTTGAAACGCTTTTTACTAATTTCTATTTGTTGCTTATAAACTTTAAATTCAAGCGACAAAGGAATAGGAACTGCATCTTGCAAATGTGTCCTTCCCACTTTTACTATATTTTTAAATTTCTCAATCTTTTCTTCCAATGCATCAATTAATTCATCTAAAGTGGGAAATAAGGATGATTTCAATAGATATAGAGTTGAAATATGCATCGCAGTAGGTATCACATCATTTGAGGATTGTGATTTATTAACATCATCGTTAGGATGCACTGGATACTTTTTTCCCTTTTCATGCCCGAGTATTTCGTTAGCTCTATTTGCTAAGACTTCGTTCATATTCATATTGATTTGAGTTCCCGAACCCGTTTGAAATACATCTACCGGAAATTGATCTAAGAATTTGTTTTGAGAGATGATTTCTTCTATAGCTTGAAGTATTGACTTGGATTTAGTTTCATTAATAACTCCTAATTCTCTATTAGCTAAAAGTGACGCCTTTTTAACTTCAGCAAGAGATTTCAAGAACGTTCTAGAGAATCTCTTCTTGCTTATTTGAAAATTATTTAAAGCTCTTTGGGTATTTACACCCCAGTATGCCTTAAAAGGGACTTTAACTTCTCCTAATACATCCTTTTCTATTCTATATTTTTCATTCATTTTTGCTAAAATCACGTCTTAATTCTTGAATAGCTGTTCCAGGAAATACATCCTTGGGACAGACTTGATTACAAATAAAGTATTTTTCACATGAAGGCACTCCATCTTGATTCATTACGCGGGAAACAATTGATTCTTTTCTACTTGTGTTGATTCTTGAATCATTGATAAACCTATTTGCTTTAGCTAATTGAGCCGGTCCTAAATAGTTAGGGTTTTTATTATTGATTGGACAGGCCCAACAAAGTCCACATAATATACAGTAGACATATCGTTCAATTTTTTCCATCTGCTTTGGAGTTTGTTTAGATTCTGGTTGTTCATAATTCCAGTCCCTTGAAAAATAGGGACCTATTTCTCGGAAATACTCCCAGAACCTATCTAAATCGACGATTAGATCTTTTATTACTTTCATGTTAGGTGCTGGTTCTACGAGTATTTCATTTTCTTTATCCCATTCTGATATATCTCCATAAATGAATTCAATATTTTTTCTTTTAATAAATTTCTCGATTGGTTCTACAATTTTGTTGACTGAAGAAATTTGAGTCTTACAAGCTAAAAGTGGTACTTTATTGATCGTCATACCACAAGAACCGCATACTGCTCCTCTACATGCATATCTAAAAGCAAGAGTAGAATCAAAGTGATCTTGAATATAAAATAGAGCATCTAAAACATCCATTCCCTTTGTAATAGGAACCTCATATCTTTCGTATGAAACATTTCCACTTCCGGGATTTCTGTAGATCAAAAATTTTTGTTTTTTTTCCATTTAATATTCACGCTCCTTTACTTCAAATATACCCATAATTACTGGTTTTGTTTTTAATTGTAGATTTCCATCGTTATCTCTTAATATAATAGAATGAACAAGATAGATTTAACAAATAAGTCTGAAGCTTTCATAACATATTTTGATAAATTATTTACTTTAACAGAATAAAATAGTCCCCATATTCATTTAAATTGATGGATTATCATTTATAAAATTGGATTCGTTTTTTAAAGGAAGTTAATTCCTATTAATAAAAGATAGAAAAACAAAAAGAAGTTACGATCAAAGTGATCAATAAAAATAATTTTTACTTCCACACTGTAAGAAAGGATTCATTTTATATACAGATATATTGAAAGAAACAGCTAAAAGTAAAAGAATAATCCACGCACTCATTTTTACTTAATCAAGCTTACACTAAAGTTGAATCGAGGGGAAATACTTCCCATAATTATTCTATGGGAGTAAAACTTTTATAAAGAAGTATTCTAATCATAATTGTTATATAAATAATATAAAAAAAAATAAACACATTTGAGTAAATTAAATGGCGCAACGTTCAATATATGAAATTGCAGGTAAGAAGTTACTTGCCGATCAATTACCGAAATTTTTCCCTGATTTTAACTATCACAACAAATTAGTAATAGTAACCCCAAATACTGATTTTACGGAATTAGCAGAGAATAATCCCTGGATTAAATCGGAGAAACTCGTTGCTAAGCCAGATCAATTATTTGGGAAAAGAGGAAAATTAGATCTTATCCTCTTAGATGCTAATTTTGAGGAGTTAAAACAATTTGCCAACGAAAAGCTCGGGAAAGAATATGAAATCAATGAAGTTACCGGAAAATTAACAAGATTACTTGTAGAACCTTATGTTCCTCATGAAAAAGAGTATTATGTTTCCATTACTTCAAATCGAGATGGAGAGGTCATTCATTTCAGTCTTGAAGGAGGTATCTTTGTGGAGGAAAATTGGGATAAAGTAACCCATATTCCAGTACCCATAGGAACTGATATTAAAGAATTTAACCTATCAGATAAGCTCCCAGATTTAGGAAATCTTAATGAAGTGATGATTTTATTCATCAAGGGATTATTTGAGGTATATAAGGATCAAGACTTCGCGTTCTTGGAGATCAATCCATTTGCCGTGACGGAAGATAAAAAGATAGTTCCTCTCGATTTAAAGGCTCGATTAGATGATACCGCAGCTTTCTTACATAAAGATACATGGGGAAATCCTGAAGATCCGATAACATTTCCGGCGGGGTTTGGAGATAAGAAATTAGAGGAAGAAGCAAAAATTGCCCAAATCGATGAACAAACAGGATCTTCATTAAAATTAGAGGTTTTAAATCCCGAAGGTAATATCTGGACTATGGTTGCAGGTGGTGGTGCCTCTGTTGTTTATACAGACACTATTGTTGATTACGATTATGGTGATGAGTTAGGAAACTATGGAGAATATTCCGGAAATCCTTCCAGAGAACACACGGAAATGTACGCACAAACATTAATCAACTTAATGACTGCTAATCCAGATCCAGAAGGAAAGCCTAAGGTATTACTCATCGGTGGAGGTATTGCAAACTTCACAGACGTTAAGGCTACTTTTGCTGGTATTGCTGATGCGATCAGAAATTCTGTGGACAAAATAAAAAAGGCAAATGTTAAGATATATGTTAGAAGAGGGGGACCTAATGAAGAACAAGGGTTGAAACTGATGAAAGATCTTGGAAACGAATTAGGAATTCCTATCGATGTATATGATCGCTATACACATATGACAAGAATCGTTCCAATCGCAATTAAAGAAAATTATGAGGGTGAATAAACAAATGAAAAAACATGAACTTTTTAATCGAGATACTCAAGCTATCATTTACGGTTTTCAACAAAATGCTATTCAACGTATGTTGGATTTTGATTTTGTTTGTAAACGAGAGAAACCATCTGTCGCTGCTATCATCAGACCATCTCAAACAGGTGCCTTAAGTTATCATAAAACATTCTTTGGCACAGAAGAGATCGTCATTCCTATGTATAAATCTCTCGAACAAGCAACCAAGAATCATCCTAATGCAGATGTAATGATAAACTTTTCATCTTTTAGATCTGCTTATCCGACGAGTAAAGAAGCATTGGAATCAGATAACATTGAAACCTTAGTAATTATTGCCGAGGGTGTACCAGAAAGAAAAGCAAGGAAATTGGCCAAATTAGCGGACGAGAAGGATAAATGGATTATTGGTCCGGCAACGGTCGGTGGAATTGTCGCAGGTAAATTTAAAATCGCAAACGCAGCAGGTACAATAGAAAATATTAGATTAACGAAATTGTATCGTCCAGGTTCTGTTGGATTAGTCACGAAATCTGGTGGAATGAGTAATGAAATGTATTTTATGATTTCTCAAAACTCAAATGGGATATATGAGGGAGTAGCCATTGGAGGAGACAGATATCCTGGTTCTCAACTTATTGACCATTGTCTAAGATACGAAGCCAACCCTAATATTAAAATGATCGTTGTATTGGGTGAAGTGGGTGGAAAAGATGAATATGAAATTGTGAAAGCGTTGGAAGATGGCAGAATAACAAAACCAGTGATTGCTTGGGTAACGGGAACTGCTGCTAAGATATTGCCGAAAGGACTACAATTTGGTCATGCGGGAGCGATGGCACAATCTGATATAGAAACCGCTCACGCTAAAAATAAGGCACTCAAAGATGCTGGGGCGAGAGTCCCTGAATCTTATGATGGACTTGATAAATTGATCAAAGAAACCTATGAACAATTAAAACAAGAAGGAAAGATTGAAGAACAGGAAGAATATGAACCTCCAGAATTACCAATGGATTTCAAAGAAGCAAAGAGAAAAGGACTGGTAAGACGTCCAACAGATGTTGTATGCACAATCTCTGATGATAGGGGAGACGTTCCAGAATATAACGGAATCGGCTTAGATAAGATCATGAAAGAAAATCAATCTTTGGGATATGTTATTGGATTACTCTGGTTCAAACGAGAATTACCGGATTATGCCCAAAAATTCATTGAGATGATCTTGAAATTAACAGCAGACCATGGCCCTGCCGTAAGTGGTGCTCACAACGCGATTATTACAGCCCGAGCAGGCAAAGATCTCATGTCATCATTAGCTTCTGGAATTCTAACTATCGGTCCAAGATTCGGAGGGGCAATTTCTGATGCTGCAAAATATTTCAAAGAAGCTTTAGAAAAAGAGATGGAACCTTTAGAATTCGTAGATTATATGAAAAATGTTGTTCAAATTAACATCCCCGGAATTGGACATCGTATAAAATCTGTAAATAACCCAGATGTTAGAGTTGAAATCTTGAAAGCGTTTGTAAATAATAACTTTGAGAAACATCCACATTTGGATTATGCGTTAAAAGTAGAAAAGATAACTACAGCAAAAAAGAATAATCTAATTTTAAACGTTGATGGATGTATTGGGATAACTTTCCTTGATCTATTAGAAAATTTAGACTTTACTAAAGCAGAGATCGATGATATCATAGAATCAGAAACATTAAATGCATTATTCGTTCTTGGTAGATCCATAGGAATGATTGGACACGTAATTGATCAAAAGAAGCAAAGAGCAAGACTCTATAGGCAACCATTTGACGAGATTTTGTATTATAAAAAAGATAAATTATAATTTTTTATTTTTTAGTATGCTAATAAATTTTTAAACGTAAATTTAAATAAAAAGATTAAATAAAAACACAAAAAAGATTGAAGGTTGATATAATATGACTGAAGAACAAGTAAAAAAAGCTAAAGAACATTTTGGGAAACTTGTAAAAGAACAGTTAGAACGTGTAGAGCAGTTAAAATCTGGCGCTGAATGGACGGACTATACTAAGCTCGAACCCATAAAGATCGGCGTGGTGGGAGGAGATGGAATTGGCCCGTGGATTACCAAGCACGCACAGAGAGTTTTGGAATTTCTCCTTGAAGATGAGGTTAAAAAGGGAAAAGTTGAGTTTAGAACAATCGAAAATTTAACGATCGAATATCGGGCTGAAAAAATGCAAGCTTTACCTGATGATGTTCTTGAGGAAATCAAAAAATGTCATGTACTCTTAAAAGGACCTACCACAACTCCGAGAAAGGGAGACAAATGGCCAAACATCGAAAGTGCTAATGTCTCAATGCGACGAGCTTTAGATTTATTTGCTAATGTAAGACCGGTTAAGGTTCCTGAAAAAAATATCGATTGGATGTTTTTCAGAGAAAATACCGAGGGAGCTTATGTACTCGGGTCCAAAGGTCTTAATGTAAGTGATGACTTAGCAATTGACTTTAAGGTCATAACCAAACAAGGGGCTGATAGAATTATTCGTTTAGCATTCAATTATGCGAAGAATAATGATATTAACAGAGTTACAGTCGTAACAAAAGCAAATGTAGTGAAAGCTTCTGATGGTAAGTTCTTAGCCATGGCGGAAGAGGTAGCAAAAGAATTCCCCGAAGTTGAATGGGATGATTGGTATATTGATATTATGGCCGCAAAGTTAGTGGATCCTGCTAGACAAAGTCAATTTAGAGTTATTGTAGCTCCAAACTTATACGGAGATATCTTAACAGATGAAGCCGCTCAAATTCAAGGAGGAGTCGGTACTGCTGGCAGTGCTAACATAGGCAAGGAATATGCTATGTTTGAAGCTGTCCACGGGTCTGCTCCAAGAATGGTCGAGGAAGGGAGAGCTAAATATGCAGATCCTTCAAGTATCATAAAAGCCGCAGCTTTACTGCTTAATCATATCGGATATACTGAGAGATCTAAGAAATTAGAAATGGCTTTAGATGTCTGTGCCCAATATGAACAAAAAATGAAAGTTACTGGAAGAGATACTGGAGTTACCGGAGAAGAGTTCGCCGATTACATAATGAAAACCGTAAAGGATCCAAACTTACAAGAAAAGTGGGAATCTTATAAGAAAAAACAATAAATAAGGTAAATCCATTTTTCAGTTTTTAAAAATTAATATTAAGTCTTTTCTTTTTAACTCTATATTTTTAATATATTACTCTCTTATTTGTTTTGAAAAGCGCTAATGATGAATAATGTCATTTTCAAAAACTAAAAATAAATATCAATACCTTCAAAATATATGGAGATTTTTTGGTTCACAATTATTATCTTCGTAATCCTAGGCGTTCTTGTAGGAATTATCAGTTCCATCGCTGGAGTTGGTGGCGGAGTTCTTTACGTACCGATCCTATCTCTTGTTTTCTTAATGCCAATTAATCAATCGATTGACACTTCAACATTTGTCATTCTCATCTCTTCTGCTTCGGGATTTATTACATACTTAAAAGACAAAAGAACGAATGTTAAGCTTGCATTAATTTTTGCTGTGTTTTCGATATTAGGAAGTCTATTAAGTTCCCTTCTTTTTCTATTCATTACATTAAATAATTCAATATTAAGATTCCTCTTTGCCAGTTTATTAATATTTGCTGGTTTAAATATGATAAGAAAAGCGTACCAAACAAGAAAACAAACTAAAATCTTGGATGGAAATAAAGAAGAGACCTTAGAATTTTCATTAACGGAACATAATTACAAATCCAATCTTAAAAGAGGGATCCCACTATTTATCTTGGGAGGGTTTACAGCGAATCTTTTAGGAATTGGGGGTGGTGTGATCTACACTCCCGCATTAAATCTTATTATAGGATATCCCATTCACAATGCTACGGCCATTTCAACTTCTATGATTTTTTTTACAGCGATTTTTAATGTGATAGCAAAAAGTATTACAGGACAAATTAATTACCTTGTTGGGATATTTCTTGGTATTGGTTCAATATTTGGAGCATATTTGGGATCTAAGAGTTCAAATCGAATGCCTAAAACCCTATTGGAGTTATTTGTCGCAATAGTTTTAATTGGAGTAGCAATTAGAATGTATTTATAATAATTACCCAAAGAATTATAAAATTTAAGAGGAATATTAATAGGGAATTACCAAGAAGCTAACTTTAATCCGAAAATTTCTTCAAATTTTTCATCAGTTGAGTAAATAATCTCAGTATTATGTTTTTTACAAGTCATTGCAATTATTTCATCGTGCAATTCATGACTTTCACCATTCTTTAGCATCAATTTTATGATATCCATATCAAAATTATCAATAATGACATTTACTGCTTTTTCCCATCTTTTTATCGCTGTCCTTACTTGGTTTATTTTTCCTGCTCTTCTCATCTTCCATAAAAGTCCTACAATAGCTATTGTGGGAATGATTGCTATTTTCTTTCCTTCAATCACATCCTTCTTCAGCTCTTGAAGTATAGTAGGGATTTTTTCATAATTATAATGAAAGTAAAATAAAACTTGAGCATCAATTACTACTTTTTCTGTCATCTCTGTATGAAAAGCTTTTTATTTATGGTTTGGAAACAATGATTTTTTTGCTTTCTCTAGTTCTTCCTCTGTAAAAGGTGAAACTCCTTCGAATAAATTATCTTCTATCTCAAGAGGATGGACTTTTTTTTTGATTAATATAGTTTT
Organism: uncultured archaeon; assembly: GCA_964653985.1. Taxonomy (GTDB): domain Archaea; phylum Asgardarchaeota; class Lokiarchaeia; order Sigyniarchaeales; family SOKP01; genus CAZZIC01. Next base: position 26,319 of record CAZZIC010000036.1, read on the forward strand.
ATCCTCTTTTAATTCCATTTCAACTTCATTTTGATCCTTAAGAGCTAATTTTTCTCTCCATTCTTTCGGTATCACAATTCTTCCATTGGAAGAAACTTTCTGAGTTACTTTTTCGGTCATATTATTTTTTAGTTAATTTATTTGTCAAAGAGATATATTGAATGACAACAAATATAATTATTTGTTTAATATAGTCTAAAAAATATTTTAGAAATGATAGGTTCTTTATTTTGATGGTAAAGAAAGAATGGTTTAATAAAAAGATCGGTTCATTCTTAGAAAATGATCCAATTAATAAAATGGACGGGGTCGATGGTCAGCTGATATTCGATCCAGAGGTTCTTGTAGGTTTTTGTTCAGGTAATGATCCTATTTTTGATGAATACAAAAAACGTGTGGGACCATTCCATCTAACTCCGAAAGAAGCATTTGATAAGTTCTGTAAATTAAATGATCTTGAACTTAAAGGGGGCGGAGTTTTAACCGTTGTTGCGTATATCCTACCGATTAATCAAAATACAAAGAGAGAAAACTATGAATATTCTAAAGAATGGCCTTCGGAAAGATGGGCTCATACACGACTTTATGGAGAGAAGGCAAATCAAAAATTACAAAAACAATTGTTAAATGAATTGAAGCTTGAATTCGGTATAATTGGAGTGGCTCCTATGACAGAGAAGAAACTGTTTAAAATTCATAGAAAGCATGAGTATGCATATCAAGGGGTATGGGCTTCCACTTGGTCACATCGACATATGTGTTTTGCTTCGGGATTAGGATCGTTTGGATTATCTGATGGATTTATTAATGAAAAAGGAAAAGCGATGAGGTGCGGAAGCATTGTAATTGATTATAAATTACCTTCAGATGCAGAAAAACGACCTTCTGATCCTTATGAATATTGTACAAGATGTGGGGATTGTATAAAAAGATGTCCCGTCTCAGCTATCACTTTAGAAAATGGACATGACAAACAAAAGTGTTCAGAAAAAGTGATGGGAACAGTTCCTTATATAAAGGAACATTATGAAATTCCAATATACGCATGTGGTCTATGCCAAGTAAATGTTTCATGTAGTAATGGGATCCCCTCAAAGAAATGAAGATTTTGAACCTCTATTTAATTTTTAATGCCTATTTTTAATCCTTGAATATTATTTACTTTAAGTGGTTGGAAAATGAAATACTCAAATCTCATGCTTTAATCAAGTATAAATAGGGTTCCAACAGAAGTATATTATCTCCATTAAAATGTAAATATTATTTGGTTAAATAAATCATAAATCAATAAAAAAAGTGATAATTAGCACATTTTTGAATTTACGTTCGGATGATACACACATATACAGAAATGTGAATTTTAATTAAACATAATCTTTTCAATATATATTAGGAAACTAGGTATTTCCTACAAAAATAAGAATATATCTCTAAATCGAGCCGACAAATTAGATCTTTATGTGAGATCGGTTCAATATGTTAAAAATAATTAATAATCAGTTAAGGGAGTAAAAGAAAAATGACAGAATTTCATCTTGAAAAGAAGAATAAAGAGGAGAAGAAAAAGCAAATAGCATCTATTTTCAAAAATATTTCATGTAAAAATGAAAATCCCATCTATGAAGAGATTTTATCCCAAGAAGAAGAATTAGAAAAAATTCGTTGCGAGTTTGATGCTTACCTTGAAACTACTGCAATTCATCTTCAATCAATACTTAGATTATGGATCTCACCTTCTACGGGAAGATCAGATAATCGAAAAGTATCTAAAATATCCTTGGATAAAATATTAGAAAAAATCGATAAATTTCATGAGTTTATTTCGAAAAATAGAGAAAGGATGGACTACTATGAGGATTTGATAAATAATTTTACTTCAATTATCTCAGAAAGTGCTACAGCTCGAAGGGTTTATGATCAATTTAAACTCGTCTGTAATAAAAATATTGAGAAGATAAATCTTATCGTTAGTGATTTTAGACTTTTACTTCAAGAATTCGGGATATTTCCAGAAGATCCCACAAGGGATAAAAAACAATATCAAGGAAATCTAAAGATCTTCGATTCATTACTTAAACTTATCATATTGAAGCATAAACCTATCAAAAGCGTATATGAACGCTTTAATTAAGTAATTTCCTCCTTTATTAATGAAGATCTTTATTCTATTTTTGTATCCTTCATTGTTACTATATAGGTAATATTATGAAGAGATTGAGTTTATTCTAAAGAAATTCACGCTTAAAGTTTAGTAAATACCTTTAAAGAGCTAAAGTAGGAAATCCTTGTAAAAACCATTGTTTTTGGATTAATTGAAGCTAAGGGAAACCAATCCCATAAATTAAGAAAAATTTTTTATATTTTCTCATTCTATTCAATTTAAGGCAAATAAGTGCCTTTGAAATTTTCAACATATAAATTCTAAAAATTGTAATTAATTCTAAAAATTATTAGAAAAATTATCTATAATTTTGAATTATTAATTGAAAATATAATTGAATAAAGAAAAAGCACCAATAAAATAAACAGTGAGTTATAATATGACAAAAAAAAGTGAGGAAAGAAAACGAGTTGTGATAATGGGAGCCTTAGGAATGGATTTTCATGTTTATCTACGGGTCTTTAAGGATAATGAGGAATATAACGTTGTCGCATTTACAATTGCCGGTGAACAGAATGTAGGAACTACAAGCGGGGGAGAAAGAAAGTTTCCTCTGGAATTAGCAGGAGACTTATATCCTGATGGGATCCCTATGCTTCCTGAAAATGATTTAGTTGCTATTATCAAAGAAAAGGATATTGACCAAGTAATCTTGGCGTATTCTGATGTATCTCATGAGGAGGTAATGCATCGTGCTTCCGTAGCTCTCGCAGCAGGAGCAGACTTTAGGTTAGTATCTGGTAAGAAAACAATGATTAAAGCTAAAAAGCCCATTGTTTCTATATGTGCTGTGAGGACGGGGTGTGGAAAAAGTCAAGTTTCAAGAGCAACCTATCGATACCTAAAATCTAAGGGGTATAAAGTCGTAGCTATCAGAGAACCAATGCCATACGGGGATTTAATACAACAAGAAGTAATGCGTTTTGAGACTTATGACGATTTAGATAAATACGAATGCACCATTGAGGAACGAGAAGAATATGAACCATATATTGAGCAAGGATTAGTAATCTATTCCGGAGTCGATTATGAAAAGATTGTCAGAGAGGCAGAAAAAGAAGCAGATGTAATAGTATTTGATGGAGGAAATAATGAGATTTCATTTTATGAGCCCGATTTGTTATTTGTAGTAGTAGATCCGCTCCGACCGGGCCATGAAAAGAGATACCATCCAGGAGAAGTGAACGCTCATTATGCTGATGCATTTGTTATCAATAAGATGAACAATGCAAAACAAGAGGACGTTGAGACAGTAGAAAGAAATCTAAATGAATTAAATCCGGTTGCAATTAAAATTTATACCGATTCTGTAGTTTCAGTAGAAGATGCAACTAAAATACAAGGAAAGAAAGTATTAGTAGTCGAAGATGGTCCTACGTTAACACATGGAGAAATGTCAATAGGAGCCGCTTATGTAGCATCTCAGAAACACGGAGCAGAGATTATCGATCCTAAACCTTATTTAACAGGTCGACTCAAAGAAGTGTTTAGGGACTTTCCACAGATTACCGAGGTTGTTCCCGCGATGGGTTATAGCGATCGACAAATAGACGATTTGCAAGAAACTCTAAACAAAGCAGAATGTGATGTTATTGTAAATGGCAGTCCTATCAACATTGAAAATCTCTTAGATTTAAATAAGCCAGTGGTTCGAGTATCTTATGATATTGAACCTCACAAAGGCAAAACCATCGATGAAGTATTAAATGACTTTGAAGCCAAATTTTTAAAGAAATAACTTTCTTTTACATTTTTATTTTTAGATATTAAGCAATATTATTTTTTAATCAAAACAAATATTAACTAG
>CAZZIC010000037.1:0-29677 GCA_964653985.1 uncultured archaeon
ACAAATATCTTGTGTCTTTAATAACAAAAAAAAGAATGTAATATGAGAGTAACATAGGTAGTGAATTTGATACATAATCTTGAGTAGATCTCAATCCTTTAAAAAGACTAATTTTATGAGGTTGAATTTCTTTATTAACTTAGGAATCATATTTTTCAATATCATTACTCTTAAAAACTAAATCCATAAATTAATGAGATTCTCAAGCAAAATTCACCTTTCTTATATTCCGTTTGATTATTGGAATGAATCAAAGAGCGGTTTTAAAATAGTTACTCCCGAAAGATCCATCCCAAAAGGGTCTGATTTTTTTATTCTCTGGAATAAGGAATTCGAATCAGAGAAAGTTCTAGAAGAAGAAATTAATAATATCTTTTCCCAAATTCCAGCAGATCGTCTATTATCTTGCAATATAAACTTAGCTTTTCTTGATAACGACAAAGATTCATATATCTTAAATCCTGTTTTTGCTAAAGTAGTTCCTATTGCGCCAATTAGTAAACTATTATATAAGTTAGATTTTAACCTGATGGGAGACCGAACGATCAGTTACAGTAGATCTGTTCAAACATGGGCTTTCCTAACCAAATTTGTTCTCGAACTTCTTTCGAGAGGAAATTTCGTTCCTGTTTTGGAGCAGGAATCTGAGAAACTTTATATTGGACGCTGGAAAATTTTGTTAAAAACCCAACATGACAATAAAAGATTTCACACACTTTTGAATAAGGCACCTATTGAATGTTATAATCTACCTGTCATATTAACTGAACAAGGTAATCTGAAGATTCAAGAAATGTTATGGCATCCTTCATATCTCTTTTCTTATTATATGAACAATTTGGGAGATTATTTAATTCGCTCAACACTTAAAGAAAACAATTTTCAAACCTTTAAGAGTTATTATAGTCACCAAATGGCAGAAGAACGTAGTAAAAGAAGGGTTTCATGGGATTATCGATTTTTAAAATCCATAATCAAGAAGAATAACAAATTCTATATCACTAGGTTTCATGAATCGATTGTTCCTGACATGATACAAAACTGGATTCAAACTACACAAGGATTTTCATATAGAAATAAAATTGGGTTTGCCATAGAATTATCCTATCCTAAAAAGGGAGAAGATCAATGGCCTTTGCGTTTCTTTATCCAATTTGGGGCTGATGAAGAAAAAAGACCCGTAAGAAAAATGTGGAATAGTACTCTGGCAGAAGAAATAAGTGATTCCCTACTATTTGAAAAGGAAGAGCAATTAACCGAAAGAATACTGAAAAATTTTGGAACCGCAATTAAACTATATCCTCCAATAAAAAGAGCTCTTGATTCTTCAGAACCACATGATATCGTCTTAGAATCATCGGAAGTAATGGATTTCTTAAGATATCCGAAAGATTTATTGATACAGAGTGGGTTTAATGTATCGCTACCAGAAGGTTTTTCAAGAGGAGGAAAACATAGACTATCCGCCCGTTTAATTATTAAATCAGAAGCGAAAGAAAAACATAGTTCAAGTTCATCCCTTCCATCTATGTTTGATAGGAATTCCATGTTAAATTACGAATGGAAGGCATCCTTGGAGGATCAAGATTTAACTAAAAAAGAGCTAAATACATTCATTAATTCAAGTGACCCTTTAGTAAAATGGAGAGGAGATTGGATTCTTCTAGATCCTCAAGATGTAAAAGAATTACGTGAAATCAGTGAAAAAGATCAATTTTCTGGAAATAAGAATTATATGGATGCTCTTAAATTAGGAATAACTGGTAAGGTTCAATTAGAAGAACAAGGAAATGAATATGATGTCGTTGTTGAGGGGGATTTAAGGAATATAATAGAATCACTTCAAAAAATCGACACTTTTCAAAAGATACCAACTCCAAGTTCTTTTAACGGAAAATTAAGACCATATCAGAAAGAAGGGTTATCTTGGATGGTGAATATGACAGCTTTTAACTTTGGTCTTTGTTTGGCTGATGATATGGGTCTAGGGAAGACAATACAAGTTATTGCCTTTTTACTTTATCGTAAAGAACACTTTCCTAACGAGAAAGGGGGGATTTTAATAATATGTCCTACTTCAGTCCTTTTTAATTGGAAACGAGAAATAGAACGATTTGCTCCCGATCTCGATGTTATCTTTCATCACGGTTCAGACCGAATAAAGGATGCTTCTGGAATTAAAGAATTTTTAAAACCTCATCGCTTGATATTAACATCATATGGAACTTTAAGAAATGATATTGATTTTATGCAATCAGTGCCTTTTAGTGGGATTATAGTAGATGAAAGCCAAAATATGAAAAATCCATCTTCTCAACAAACTCAAGCTATTTATCAATTACAAGGAAAATACAGGATATGTTTAAGTGGTACTCCAATACAAAATAGATTAATGGAACTCTGGTCTTTATTTAATTTCTTAAACCCCGGACTTCTAGGAAGGCAAACTGAATTTCAAAAAAATTACGTGCTTCCTATTGAAAGATATCAAGATCCCGATGCTACAAAAGAATTGAAAATGCTAATAGATCCTTTTATTCTCAGAAGGGTTAAAACCAATGAGTCAATTATTAGCGATTTACCAGAAAAAAATGAGATGAATATATTTCTGGAATTAACATCAAGTCAAAAAAGACTTTACAAGGAAGTTGTTGAAAAGACTCTAAGGGAAATTGAACGCTCCGAAAAGGAACAAGGGAAAAAGAAAGGCTTAATTTTGAAATTATTAACTCAGTTGAAACAAATCTGCAATCATCCCTATCAATTTAAGAAGAAGAAAAAATTAAGCGCTCAAATTCAAGAATTCATTGAAAAGTCAAATAAAGTTGTAAGATTATTGGAAATAATTGACGAAGTAATAGATAAGGGGGAAAAGATACTTATATTTACCCAGTTTAGACAAATGGGAGATTTATTAAAAGAATTATTAAACCAAACGTATAAATTTCCAATACTTTATTTCCATGGAAGCGTACCAGAGAAAAAAAGGAGATGGATTGTGGATGAGTTTCAATCTAAAGCGAATGATAGTCCTCCAATTTTAATTCTTTCCTTGATGGCTGGCGGTACAGGTCTTAATTTAACTCAAGGAACAACTGTAGTCCACTTTGATAGATGGTGGAACCCCGCTGTTGAAGACCAAGCTACAGATAGAGCTTATAGAATCGGTCAAAAGTCCACTGTTAATGTTTTTAAATTTATTACCTTAAACACGATCGAGGAAAAAATAAATGCTTTATTAGAAGAGAAAAAGGAATTGGCTGAATCCATTGTTGCCTCTTCGGGAGAAGGATGGTTATCTAATTTGAATTTTGATAAATTAAAAGAAATTGTTGTATATAATGAATAAATTGAGGTAAATAAAAAATGGGAGAAAGAAAATATAAGCGAAGAGTGGGGAGAGAAAAACCAGAGAAGAGAAATAAAACACCCTATGAACAAAGAAAAACACATGAGGAAGTTAAAAAAATTAAGAAAAATTTAGTTAATTTTGCCTCTACAAAATGGGGAAAATATTGGATCACCTCCTTACTCGAGAAAGGGAGGCCCTTTAGAATGCAACGTGGTATTCGTTATGCCGAAGATGATGAAAGAATTGGAAATTTAACCATTCATAAAGGCAATATCTTCGCAACAGTACAAGGAACTGCTCCTCTCCCTTATCGTGTTAAAATAAACTTTGAAATGATTCCAGATTCAGGTTGGAAGCAAGTTATAAATGATCTCAAAGCTAAACTATTATACATTATAGAATTATTAGATGGCGAATTACCTGAAGATATCGTTAAAATTTTTAGAAGCCATGATTTTCCGCTTTTCCCAAACGTTATATCTAGAGAAAATGCAGAATGTACTTGTCCGGATAAAGCTGTACCTTGTAAACATATTGCCGCAGTAATATTGTACATTTCAAGAGTTTTAGACTATAATCCTTTTATCCTTTTAGAATTGAGGGGAAAGACGAAAGAAGAATTAATGATAGATCTAAGATTGGATCATAAACCGCACTATCCTCAAGAGAACTTAAAAGATATTGAAATAGAAATGGATGTTGATAATAATCTTACTAAATTTAATGTTCCAACAATTTCAGTCAAAGAACTTTATTCCGGAGAAGAAAACGAAAAGGAATCTGAATTAATCGGGTTTAATTTTAAGAAACCAACAAAAATAAATGAAACTTTGGAAAACATAGGCATTCCACCTAATGTTGAAAATCCTCGAGCCTTCAGCAAGGTGATACATACGATTTATAATATCATTAGAAAAGAAACATACAAAGATGCTTTAAAGATCGAATCAAATAAAAAGGATACATAATTTTTGAAAAAAAGGATTAGTAATTACTTCTATAATCTTGAATTGTGTAAATATACAATGAAGGCTGTCATTTTGTGTGCTGGTTTTGGAACTCGTATGCGCCCTTATACCGAAAATATCCAAAAAGCAATGATCCCTGTTCATGGTAAACCACTTTTAGAATATATTATAGAAGGGATAAAAACTGCGGGATTTCGTGAATTTATAATAGTAGTAGGATATAGAAAGGAAGACATTATTAACCATTTTAAAGATGGGGAAGCATACGGAATTAAAATCGAATATGTTGAACAAAAGGAATTAAATGGAACAGGCGGTGCCCTTTTGCTATGCCAATCAAAAATAAAGGAAGATCATTTCTTTCTAACTTGGGGCGATATTTTAGTTCCGTATCAAGTGTATCAAAAGGTTATAGAAGTTTATAGAAAAGAGAATCAAAATTTTATTCTGGTCACCAATTATGTAGAAGATCCCTATAAGGGATGCGCCATTTATACCGGAGATCGAGGTAAATATCTTAAAAATGTGGTAGAGAAACCCCCCAAAGGGACTTCTAAGTCCAATTTAAATAACTGCGGTATTTTCATCCTTTCAAAGGAAATATTCAAGATGTTAAAAGAAATTGAAATGTCAAAAAGAGGAGAATTAGAAATTCCAAAAGCAATTAAACTTGGATTGATTGAAAAGGATTGGAATATTCGGGTTATTAAAATGGAAAAAAATACATTTAGGGGAGACTTTGGAGATAAAAATAAATATGAAAAACTTAATACTCAGAAAAAATGGCTAAAAGAGCTTAAAAGCTAATCTAAGGGGGCTAAATCAAATTTTATTTTTAACCTTATGATTCTATACTAAAGAGATCTTCAAAATCTTTATCTATTACTTCACTTAAATTCCTTAATTCCTCTTCTACAAATGAGTTTTTTAAATCCTCATCATCCATATCGGGAATTAGCATAATTTTAGCTTTTTCTATCCCTGATTCTTTCGATATTTCTTCTAATTCCTCATATGTCTTTTTTCTAATGATGTCTCTAATAATTGGTTCGAAATAAAAAATTTCTTCTATTGGTTTTTCAAAAACCTCACTTATTCTCATAGAGAGAGTCAGAGAAGGATTATATGAACCTTTTTCTAGATAATAAATCGTTTGTCGACTCACATCAACCATTTCAGCTAATTCTTGCTGCTTTATATCTTCCTTTTCTCTTAGTTCTTTTATTTTGGAAACCAATTTTTTTTTGAATTTCATTGTTCCTTTCCTGGGTAGAGAATTTTTAACTAAAAAGGTAAAATTAAAAAATTTTATTGATAAAATGTTTGATTTTATTATTTATACTTAAATAGCTCTTCAACTTTTGAATTTAACGTCTCAGCAATTTTGTAGGCCAATGTTAGACTCGGATTATAACGACCTTCTTCAAGATATTGTATCGTACGGGTCGGAACTTCTACCTTTTCGGCGAGTTCTGCCATGGTTAATCCTGCTTTTTCACGAAGCTCTTTGATTGATGTTTTAAGTTGTTCACCTTCTCTCATTTTTGAAAGAATATAGCTAATGAAGTTATCAAAGGCTACTTCTTCAGGTTTGAATATCTTGTCCTCTAAGCCACTTGGTACACCTGAAAATTTCTGAACCATTTCGTTTATTTTTTCCTCCACGATATTTGGATTATCAAGTCCCGGGATATATCCTTCAGGTCTTGGAATACCACTTTGAGCAGCGGCTGCGGCAGCAGTTCCTCCAGCAGTCTCTATTTTCACGGTGTAAGTATTAAACATCCTATCAAAGACTCCATTTACTACGTTTATGTTTTGAACACGACTGTAAGGAATAGTGGCTCTAGTTTTATTGAAAACTCCGTGATAAATGATAATGTTATCTTCAGTAATTTTATATGAGAAATTTTTATAGTAAGCAATTGTATACCAGACACCGGGAATCAAGAAAACCAAGTAGGGAATAATCACGCCGAATAAAAGCATATAGAGATATATAACAAGTGGTAAGGGTGTGAACAAGAAGACCATCGTAAAGATAAAAAACAATAAACCAAAAACAATTATTTCCCCAATGTTAAGTTTAAGTATTTCTTTTTTCTTCCACTTTTCAGAGATTCTACCTTCATAAAAGATATTTTTTTTACTCATATTTTTTTTTAAAATTTATTAATTATTATTATGTTAAATAAATTTAACATAACTATTTAAATTTTTACATCACAAGAATCTATTAGTAAGGTGCTTTTTAAAACAAAACCTATATGTTAAAAAAACCTTACAAATCTAAAAATAAGAACTTATTTATAAAAATAAAGAGAAATGTTAAAGAAATATAACAAATAGTAATAAGCAACAAAACTTAGATTTTTTGAATTCTTAACGCTTATTTTTTCTCAATGCTAAATTTTTTTTCTTACGGTTTATCAAAATTACAGATATTGAGATTAAACCAATTGAAACCAATAAAGCCAATGTCGGTTCTTCTTGTAGGATAAAGAAAGCTAGTATTGTAGCGAAAATAGGTTTTAAAAACGCTAAGGATATACCTTTCGAAACTTCAATATGTTTTACACCGAGAAAAAAAATGAACTGACCAAAACCTGTGGAAATAACTCCCAAAAATAAAATCCACAACCATGAATCTAAACTATAACTCATAAAAGTCGAAAATTCTGGTGTAAAAGGAAGGATTACAAAAAGGATTATTGCTGAAAATAGAAAAGATAAGCTTGTAAACTTTAATGCACAATTTGAGGTATTTTCTTCATTATTCTGAATTTTTTTTCCTAAAGGAGTATAAAAACCCCAAATAATCGAACCACACAAGACCAATATATTTCCGAGAAGATTTTCCTGCTTGAAAAATCCTGTAAAGTTAAAGTTTGTTATCAAAATTGCCACTCCCGAGAATCCTAATATAATACCTATAAACTTGAGTTTCAAATTTGATTTTTCATTTAGTATAAAGAAAGAGAAGATCGTAATCCAGATTGGATAAGTTGTGAGAATGGCACTTGCAATATTTGCTTGTGTAAACGTAACCCCGGTGAAATAGAGAACATTCGAAAAGGATGTAGTAAATAATGAAATGAGGATAAATAATTTCCAATTATTTCTAATCATCTTTAAGATCCCCGATAGATCTCCTTTCATAAAGAGTATTGTAAATAAAAAGCTCCCACCGATTAAATATCGGAAAAATGAGAGAGTTATGGGTCCAACAGATCCTTGGAGAATCTTTACACTTATTTCAACCATAGACCAAGTAAAAACAGCAATAATAATTATAAAATAACCTAATGTTCTCTCCTTAGTTTCAGTTGATTCCATATTAAGTTATCAATTATTTCAAAAGAAATTAAACTTTGGATAAAATAGCAAAATAATACCTTAATGTACCTAATAATTCTATGAATCATTTAAAAAATAGAGAGATAATCCAATATACCAAATAATAATTATAAAAAGAAGATTAAAAAAAAAGTAGAAAATGTTTATCCTTTAGACTCTTTGAACTTTTCTTCTTCTCGTTTCTCCTTTCGAGGTTTAATGAACTTTCGAAAGGTGCTAACTCCAATGAGAATAATTAACACGATGGCAACCCAAGAATAATTATATCCAAAAGAAATTGTGCTTCCTTCAATCGTTTCACTTAGATATATTTGACCAAATCCTGTGTGAGGAAGATAAAATGTAAAGAAGTTGTTTCCTACGGTATAGAAATAAATTAAAAGCCCAATATATCCAAGCCCTATTATAAATCTTATGTAAGTATCCTTCTTAAAGAGCCCCAAAAGGCTGTAGGCACATACATATATGACTCCGTTTACTAATATTAATTCATAATTAAAAATGGAAACATATTGTCCTATGAAAGGTACAAACAAATATGGAAGAACAATTCCAAAAATTGCAGAAAAGATCGCATTTAAGAAAAACTTTAACCAACTAAATAATTCACTCATTAGGAATCATCCCCCAAATCCGCTTGTAGTTGAAATCCAAAATTTAATCCATAAAGGAAATAATTAAACGAAACTTGCATATCAAACAATAAATAATCGGAGTTATTCAACGCATAGAATTTGTTTAGACTGAGATCTGCTAAAGTTAAATTAAATCCGAGTGTTATGGTTGTATTTTGCTGCCTTGGGATAAGATCTTGACCGGTTGTTCTTGATATTAATTCTGTACCATTTTCTGTAAGCATCGTAAAAGCTACCTCAAAATCCGTAATGTCTACAGAGTTCCAATGATCATTCTCAACAAGAAAAGCTCCTTCCAACCGAATGGTCTCATTATCCGGCATTGACTGAGAAAACCCTTGGGGATATATCCTTATTGGAGTTACCGAATATATTATATATGCATTTATTCCAAAGAGTGTGAGATACCCAATAAGCAGGATCAAAAACAATATTCGTGATAATCCTTTTCTTAGATCTCTAGACCCTTCTAATCTATATTTTGACATTTCAATCAATTTTTATATATTCTTAATTCTAAATATGCTTTTTAGCGAATTTAAATGTATGAATTATTGTTTAAAAAGATCTATCCTCTTTTCATTATATTGTTTATCCTCATAGGATTAAGGATTTATAGATTAAATAAACTCTTGAAAGGTGCCCTAATTAATGAAAGACAAAAACCTATAATGATTTAAAAGTTTTTGAGAGTTTCAAATTCATTACAGAATGGAGTTGGCTTAAATTTTAGCTACTGAGAAAAGTTTTTTTGTTAGAATAGCTTCTTTTTTCATTATTATAACAAAAGTTCAAAACTTTTTTATTGTAACGAATCTCTCGAGTTCCCATTATTTCTCCATCAGAGAAATATTTATATTCTTTTGTTCTATTTCTACCAATGATCATAGATCTTTTATAAAAATTAAAATAAAGAGGTAGGATGCTATGAACCCCTATAGTTATAATTCAACTGGCCCATTTGATGATGAGGAGAACTGGGACGAAGAGGATTGGGAAGAAGATTACGAGGATGATTGGGATGAGGAAGAAGAGGACTGGAACGATGATTATGAAGAACTTGAAGATTTTTAGACTTGTAGATTAAAAAAGTATATTGCCAGTAAAAATAAGACATTACAAAAAAAATCTAAATCATATAATTTTTTTGATGATTCTTTATAGATAAACAAAATATGAAATTTTTAAGAAAATTAGGCTAATATTATTTTTATCTCCTATTGATAAAATCATTATGAGGCTAAAACAATATATGAATTAATGTTACTAAAAATTAACCAAGCAGAATTATTTGATGGATTATCTCTATTTTCAAAGCTATATGTATTATAAAATTCATCAGTATCTCAAGAATATACTGATAAAAATAAAAAAAATAAATTAAGAATGTTCTCAAGTTATTTTTTTGCTGGTCTATGACATAACCACCAGTCATAGCACTCGAATTCCTTGGATTGTAAGCGTTCTTTCGCAGTTTTTACATCTTTTGCTGGTGGAATGATGACGTGATCCTGAATAAGTTCATTGTTTGGCCAATTTGCAGGGATTGCTACGCTCTCTTTATCAGCTAATTGGAGTGCTTCAAGGGAACGTAAAATCTCATCCATATTCCTTCCAATTTCCTTTGGATAATATAAAATCAATCTTGTAATCCCTTTTGGATCAACAATGAAGACTGCTCGAACTGTGCTTGACCCGGTTCCAGGGTGGATCATCCCTAATTTTTTGGCAACACTTCCGTCATCTGCAATAATAGGGAATTGAATTTCTGTGTCGAGATTCTCTTCAATCCACTCATGCCACTTAATATGCGCGAAAACCTGATCAATTGAAAGTCCAACTAACTTAGTGTTCATTCCTTCAAATTTGTCATTTCTTTTGGCAAAGGCATGAAATTCTGTAGTACACACAGGGGTAAAGTCTGCTGGATGGCTAAACAGGATAAGCCATTTTCCTTCTCCAGTTACATCATCTGGTAATTCCATTGTGCCGTGAGTTGTTGTTACCGTCATTTTAGGAAATGGATCTCCAATTAGAGGCATCCCAACTTCTTTTTTTTCTGACATTTAGATTACACCTTTTTACTTTATTTAAAATTTATTGAATTATTATTAAGAATTTTCATTATGAATCATTAATGGTTTTAAAAATTAAGCTAATAAGAGACCATACAACAATTTCGAAAATATTATAAAAAATAAATGAAATAAAAAGAAAATGAGATCTCAAAAATTTATAATGAGAAATTGGGTTTTTTATCTTGCCATGGAGCTATTTCCTCAAAAGCTTTAGAAACTTGAAGTACTGTTTGTTCATCAAATCTTTGTCCAACAATTTGCATCCCTATAGGTAAACCATCCGATGTCCAGCCGCTCGGAATAGAAGCTGCGGGATGACCGCTCATATTGAATGGATAGGTAAATGACATCCAAGCCACCGGAGAAGCCCTTTTTCCAGCAATTTTTTCGGGAAACATTTTCCCTAGCTCAAATGCAGAAACTGCTGTCGTCGGGGTAATTAATATATCAAATTCTTCAAAAAATTGGGATACTGCATTAAAAACTTTTTTTCTCTCCATTCTAGCATTTTGTAAATCCAAAGCAGAGTATGATGTTCCGGCTTGAATCATTCTTCTTAAAGTTGTACTGATCTCCAAATCTTCTTTATCTAAGTAGGACTTTAAATCATAACCTAATCCCGCGGTAACCAATAGATTGAACGCAAATTCTGGCTTTTTAATCTTAATTTTAGCTTCTTCAACTTCCCAACCTAGTTCTTCAAACTTCTTAGCTGAATTAATTACATTTTCCTTAACTTCTTCTTCGACAGCCCTTATAAATCCTAAATCAGTAGAATATCCTATTTTCAATTTTTTAGGTTTTTCATTTAATACTTCAAGATAACTAATCTTTTCTTTAGGAAGGGAATATCTATCTTTATGATGAGGGCCAGCCATTGCATCCAACATCAAGGCAGCATCTTCTACATAGCGTACGATTGGACCATAATGATCTAAAGAGCTCCACATGATTCCGTGTGTTGGATATCGTGGGACTCTTCCAAAGCTGGGCTTTAATCCATAAACTCCACAAAATGCACTTGGGATTCGTATTGATCCTCCCCCATCAGAACCTATGGAGAGATGCCCAATACCAGAAACTATGGAAGCCGCTGCCCCACCACTTGATCCTCCCGAAGTTCGTTTTAAATTCCATGGATTTAACGTCGCACCAAAAACTAAATTTTCCGTTACTGCTTTATGTCCGAAAGCAGGAGTGTTCGTTTTTCCCAGAAGAATTATTCCTTGTTTTTTTAACCTTTTTACCACGACTTCATCTTCATCAGGGATGTTATTTTCATATATTTTTGAACCGAAAGTTGTTCTAATCCCCTGTGTAGCTATAACATCTTTAATTGAGCAAGGGATCCCATGTAATAATCCAATTTTCTCATTCCTTTTAATCGCTTCATCTGCTTTTTTAGCTTGATCTCTCGCCAAATCAAAAGTTGGTGTGCAAAAGGCATTGATCTGAGGATTTATCTTTTCTAATCGTTCAATTATTTTTTCTGTAAGTTCCACACAGCTTAATTCTTTAGTTTTTATTTTTGCCCCTAATTCTGCCGCAGACATAAAAAAAATATCTTTTTGACTCATCTTTTCAATTATATTCCTATATTTTTTCGATATAAACTAATTATATTAAGATGGATTACCAACATATTAAAGAATTTCTATAATATTTCACTTCCATATTCTAAAAAATCCTACCAAGAGTCTAAAAAAATATAAATTATTTTCCACATTATACAGAATAAATATTAGTAAAGATACAAGCGTTTTGATGAATCTTGAAAAAAAAACCTATAATTATCGTAGTAATATTGCTTATCAATGTATTCATTGTCTCTCTTGCTCCTATTAGTCTGGCTGGGCAAGATCAACAACAAGAGGAAGATACGTACCAAGTAGGTATCCGTGCTGGTCAAATATATACTTGGACAGTTACCGAGCTTGATAAGGAAATCTTTGAAGATGTTTTCGGATATGAACCCGCCTTTGATAAGCAAGATCAGATAAGGATAAGAATCAACGAAGTAGCGTTGCACCCTTCTCAACAATACTGGGAAGTGGATATTGAATTTTGGGATTATAAAATGAGCTGGCAGCGAGAAGGTTTGAATCAAACTAAGAGATTAAATAAAAACCCAGAGGATTATAATGATGATTTATTTATCCCAACGCCTGCAGATGAATTCCTAACTGAATTAGAAGATACTCAAACGGAATATGAATCAGAAGACTTTACAATAACCCGAGAATTTGAGACATATATCATGATAAGAGAATATAATCCAGAGGGTGTTCAATTAAGTGAAAGCTATCTAGATGACGATGAAAATACCATCGTAAAGGTGGAAGGAAATTTTAGAAGAATTCCTTTCGGGAACTTTTACTTAGGGTTCTTAACATTGGGGCTCCTCTCTATAGTGATCTCCGTTCTTATAAGAAAGAGATATACTCTCGTTTCTTAAAATAAGTCCAAAACACCTTTTTAATAAAATTTTAACTCTAACCTTCTTCTAATTTTTAAGATAATCTTTTATATTATATCTAATCATACCTATCATAAGTTCAACTTATTCAATCTACAAATATATTATAATTCAATTTTATTCATTACCTTAGAGGAAGACATTATGAATAACTTACAACTTCAAAAGTTAGCTAATTTTAATGGGAGAAAGGGGCCATTGGCACTGATTATTCTTGATGGGATTGGTATTGGAAAAGAGAATGAAGGAAATGCCTTTTATAGGGCAGATACTCCCTTTTTAGATGAATTAATCCAAAGATGTCAGAATAACTGCTTATTTATCAAATTAAAAGCCCATGGAACAGCTGTGGGTTTACCGACCGACGAAGAAATGGGTAATTCCGAGGTTGCACATAACGCAATGGGGGCGGGGAGAATTGTAAGGCAAAGGGCAACACGGGCGAAGGAATCTATTCTCTCAGGGAGCATTTTTAAAACCGAAAAATGGAAGGATTTGGTCTCAAAAATTAAAAAAAGAGATGCTACTTTGCATTTTATGGGTTTATTGTCTGATGGTTATGTTCATAGCGATCTCACTCATCTTTTTGGTTTGCTACATGGTGCTGTTGATTCAGAAATTGAAACAGTTCGAATTCATGCTCTTTTGGATGGCAGAGATGTACCTCCTCAATCCGCTCTTGAGTATATTGATAAGCTTGAGAAAGGGTTAGATAAAATAAACAAAGATCATGGATATGATTATAGAATTGCTTCAGGAGGCGGGAGGATGAGAGTTACAATGGATCGATATTATTCTGATTGGGACGTAGTAAGAAGAGGATGGGAAGCACATGTATGTGGAATTCCAGAACAACATTCCGATTATAAAGGATACTTTATCTCTGCACAAAATGCAATTAAACGGGCTAGAGAAAGAGATCCAGAAATTAGTGATCAATATTTACCTTCATTCGTAATAATTGGTGAAGACGAAAAGCCAATAGGGAAAATGTCCAATGGAGATATAATGATTAATTTTAATTTCAGAGGCGATAGGGCTGTAGAAATCTCACAGGCATTTGAAGATAAAGATTATGGATTTGAGAAAGAATGCGACCCAAATGTGGAATATTATGGTCTTTTACAATATGATAAAAAAATGGATCTCCCACACAAATATTTTATTGATCCTCCCGAAGTTGATGATTCTATTACTGAATATTTATGTGCTGAAAGGATTTCACAATATGCCATAGCTGAAACACATAAATATGGTCATATTACATACTTCTGGAATGGAAATAAAGAAGGGTATGTTTGTGAAGAACATGAAAAGTATGTTGAAATAAAATCCGATCCCAGCGAGATGATTGAAGCTAATCCTGAAATGAAAGCGGATCAAGTTAAAGATGCATTTTTAGAAGCATTAAATTCAAAAAATTATAAATTCTTGAGAGTTAATTTTGCTAACGGAGATATGGTTGGTCATACTGGAAACATTAATTCTGCGATAATAGCTGCCGAAAAAGTTGACAAATGTGTCAAAGATATTGTAAACAGAGTAATGGAACTCGAAGGTATTGCGATTGTTACTGCCGATCATGGAAATCTTGAAGAAATGGGAGAGGGACAAGAAACCGCACATTCTCTAAATCCTGTGTTGTTTAATATCATGGATTCCAGATACGATAATGAGTATATTATTAATGAAAATCTAAAAGAACCAGGTTTAGGAAATATCGGGGCTACCCTCTTAAATTTAATGGGCTTCAAGAAACCCAGTACGTTCATGGAGTCTTTAATCATATTTAATGAATAAGCTTTGAATTTATTTTATTATCTCTCATTTTTTTTCTACTCCTCAAGATTTGATAATGTTATGGAATTGAGTTTGGACTCTAACTACTTCTCTATTCGAGCATCTTACTTTAATAAGTTTAATTTGAGCTTTAGTGGAGGTTTATGTACTATGAAGGTAAAAAAAAGTTTATATGATTTAAACTATATGGTGATATCTACGCCCCTTGCCTCGGGCGACCATATCGCAGTCCCTAAGGACTCGAGAAAGAGGCAATTAAGTTTCCCAAGTAGATTTTAATATTCGAAACCAATTCCTATAACAAATTTTAGCTATTTCACTTTTACTATACCTACTTTTTAGGGCTTGAAGCAATCTGGGTAAGTGTTCTACATTTTTTAAATCATTAATTATCATAGCCCCATCATAATCCGATCCGATAGCAACTCCATCAATACCAATAAGATTCACAATATAATCAATATGCTTTATTAAAACCTCTATTGGAGTATCTCTATTTGGTAAACCATCCGATCTAATAAAACCAGCACTAAAATTCACACCAATCACTCCATGACAATTCCCTATAGCATTTATTTGTTCATCGGTTAAGTTTCGAGTTGACTTACTTAAAGAGTAGACATTTGAATGAGTTGCCACCAACGGTTTCTTCGCATTTTCAATAGTATCCCAAAAACTTTTTTCATTCATATGTGATAGATCAACTGTTATTCCCATTTTCTCACATTCAGTAATCAATTCTTTTCCTTTTTTTGTTAATCCCGGACCTATATCTGAAGATACCCCAAAACTAAAAGGTACGCCAGTACCGAATTTATTTTTCCTACTCCAGACAGGTGCTAAGACCCTTAAGCCTTTATTATAAAAATACTTAAGATTTTCCAAATCCTTATCGATAGCTTCTCCTCCTTCAAAATGTAAAACTATTGAAAAAAGACCATTTTCACAATTATCCCTTAATTCCTTAAAATTTCTCACTATTTTTACTTTCTCCTTTGTTTCTTCTAAAAGAGTCGAGAAATTCAATATTTTTTCAGTAAAATCTTTAGCGTAATTATGATCTATTGGATTTGGGAGAGGCGTAACATATCCTTTCCCTGTCAATTCTATTCCTTCCATAGGGTCCTTACCTTCTGGATCTGGAACATTAATAGAAAAAATGCCACCTTTTAATCCAGCCTTCTCAGCTCGAGGGAGAGTTATATCTAACTCCTTTTTATCTCTTTTTTCAAAAAAGCTATTTATTCCATAGGAACCCTCTAAATATAATTTTCTCAATGTATCATTGTGTCCATCAAATATTGGCATCATCATCATATCATTACCTTCTTCATTATTTTCTTTTTTAGGTCCTTGGCATATTTTTAATTTATATCAAGTAAGTTTAAATTTTGAAACAGTTTACCAAAATCTAATTTCTTAACTCTTAATCAATAATTAATTAAAAAATAAATAGGTATTTAGATTGACAGAAGAAGTAAAAAAGGCTCGTGCCGGATATGGAATAGCAAAAGCTTTAGCAGAAAGGGGGGTCAAACACGTGTTTGGAATTCCTGATGGTCATACTCTGGGCTTTTATGAGGGAATGAGAAGGATAGATGATATCGATCATATTCTAATGAACGATGAAAGATCTGCTGCCTATGCCGCGGATGCATACGCACGAGTCACAGGTATGTTAGGTGTGTGCGATGCGGGTGCTGCGGGTTCTATGAATTTTCCAGTTGCGATATCAGAAGCAAAAGGATCTGCTAGTCCCATGTTAGCAATTGTTGGAACAATTAAGTCTATGGATAGATTAAAGAACATTCCTCACGATATTAATGTAGCAGGCACTTTATCTCCGATAACAAAATGGACTGGTGAGGTCTTAGATCCTGAATATTTACCGAGGTTTTTAGAATATGGGATAAAAACAGCAATAAACGGGAAACCTGGACCAGTTGCTTTAGTTATCTCTCAAGATGTGATCTCCGCAAAGGAACAAAAAGTCAAAAATTATATACCTCAAGCAGCAGGTTCATGCTCTATTAATTTATGTAGACCATCAGCTGCACGAAGTGAAATAGACTATGCTTTGGAACTTATTCGTAAATCCGAACAACCTGCTCTTTTTATTGGACAAGGCGCTCTAATATCAGGGGCGTATAATGAAGTAGAAGAATTGAGTCAATTACTCAATGCACCCGTATTTTCAACGATAGATGGAAAAGGAATTATGAGAGACGCTCATCCCAACTATTTTGGTGTGGTAGGATTATTTGGGTTAAAACCAAATCATAAATTCATAAGAAGGCGTTCTGATTTATTACTAGTAATTGGAAATAGGCTAACTGAGGATGATACAGCAAACTTCAAGGTTCCTACTAAAGCTACTAATATAATACATATTGATATAGATCCCGCTGATATAGGCCTTTCCTACGATTCTTGGGGCGTTGTTGGGGATCCAAAAGCTGTATTAAATGACCTAATTCAAGATTTAAGTAGTGGAGGGATATTCAAAGATGACGATTCTAAAATTATGGAGAAAAGAGAACAAAATATAAAAGAACTTAGAGATGATTTGAATGATTATCGGGAGAAAGATAGGAACAACTGGATAGAAGCGGAGCCCATCAAACCTCAAAGGGTTTTGAAAGCCATATCTGACAATATGGGTGAGAATGATTATCTTGTAACTGATGCTAGTTCCAGTTCAAGATGGATAGGTGCTTATTATCCCGTAAAAGGTATTGGACGAAAAATTATATCTGCAAGAGGTGTCGGTCCTACTGGATTTGGCGTTGGTGCCTTGATTGGAACTTGTATTGCTGCAAATACCTATAATCTAGGATCTGAAAAACCTAAAAAAGTACTATTTACGGGTGACGGAGGGTTAATGCAAGCAATAAATGAATTTGAAACTATCAAAAAGTTAGATTTAGATTGCACGATTGTAGTTATTAATAATTCAGCCCTCGGTTTTGTGAAATTTGGTCAAGCAATGTTATATAGAAAAAATTATTATGACACAGATCGCCCTAATACTGATTTTTCAAAAATCGCAGAGGTTTATGGAGGAACAGGGTATCGAATTGAAAAGTTAGAGAATCTTGATGAAACCATTGAACAAGCTATCAATTCAAAAGGATTTAACCTTGTAGATGTGGTCATTGATCCTTATGAATTTTTACCCCCCAGTAATTATTAAGCTAAGCTCTCTTTTCTTTTGTATTTAGATAACCCCAAAAATACTAAATAATGTTATCAACAAGTAATTAACAATCCAAATCAGCACGATTGCCAAACAGAATAATACCCAAAAGGAATAAAAGAAAGCCGTATCAGCTCTATAACTTAATAATTTTTCATTGAAGATCTCTTTTTGTTCTTTTACAGTGTATTGCTCAAAGAATTTTCTATTAACTATTAATATTTTCCGTACAAACGTATGTTCAAAGAGATATATTTTTTTTGAGTTATCATCCAAGATACCGATTTTCATATTTTTAATTCTTCTATCTTTCATATATTTTTCTACGATTTGAGTGAGATAATAATATTTTTCTGTGAAATCTTCTAGCTCTATATATTCGATCTCATTAATATAAGCCATTAATTCAGGTCCAAAAAAGTAATGAAGAATACTTATAGCGATGAGGGCTACAAGGTTATATATAAAACTTAATCCAAAGAAGGTAATTATAAAATTTATTGGGGCAAAAATTAAGAGGAAGATTATAAATTGGAATATTTTCGTTTTTGTTTCAAATTTCATATTTATGGTAATTGGGAATCATTTAAACTTTTTTGTAGTTAATATTACCTATAAATTTTATAAAGAAAACTTATAAAATTTTTAGAATAGATCAATAATAGTTTAGCTTTCTCAATTAATTCCGACATAATAGTACATAAAATTTGAAGGTAATCAAAATGAGTGAGGAAAATAAACAAGAACCAGATAAAGAATTAATATTCATTTACAATGCGGATTCAGGACTTTCATCGGGTCTCAAGGATTATTTTCATAAGGCTTTTCGACCGAGCACATATCAATGTAATTTATGTGCAGTTACATATGGTCCCTTGGGACAGAAGAGATCTTGGACTAATTTCACGGAAAACTTGAAGATTCCTGTCAGATTCTTACATAAAGATGAATTTAAGGAAGAATTTAATAAAGCAGATGCGAAGTTTCCCTCAGCATATTTAAATGACAATAACGGTCTAAAATTGATCATCGCAAAAGAGGAAATGGAAAATGTTGAGGAAATAGTAGAATTAAAGGATCTGGTTTATCTCAAATTAGCGGAATTCAATATCTAACTTTTTGTTTTTATTTATTTTAATTATGCCCCTCCATTTTTTTAGATATCATAACTACACTACAATTAAGAATTAAAAGAGAAAAAGAAAAGGGTTAAAAATAAAAGAAAATGTTTAAAAAGCAAGGGATTAGAAAAAAAATTTTTTAAAATTATCTTATCAAAGTCTTTTAAACTATTCTATATATTTTTTGAACCAGTTTTTATAGCCTAATGTCCATAGTTTAAGTCTTGACTTATTTACTTTATTATCAATCTCTAAACCTGGTTTTGGATTATTCATTCTTTCTTTGTACCGTCTATAATATTCTTCCGCATCGGGGTTTCCTTCTATTAAATTTAAGATTGCTTTATCGGTAAAGTAAAGTATCAAATCAGGTTCAATACCTGGGTTTTCTCTCGTCATTTCCAAATTATCTTCATCTTTTTTGTAAAGATAATATTTTAACTTTGTATCCTCACCGTCTATAGAATTTTCCTTAATTATATATTCCCAACACGCATCGGTATCGAGATGTCTCATTAAATCTAAATTGTTTGGAAAAAAAGTTTTTAGTGTATCATATAATTCACTTGGATCCATTCTTAACCACTTAATTATTTTAATTTTTCCAGATTTACTGGGGTTTGGTCGTTTATATATTTTTGAAACACTAGTTCTTGGGGATAATATTTGGCACCTGCTGGATATGCGGAGTCTTTAATTCCTCCTAATGCAACAGTTATATCTGTTAACATTGGTTTGGCATTAATATAAATATTTGCTGCTTCTAAATCTCGTTTGAAAGCTTTTATTCGGTCCATATCTGTTGTATAGACTGCTGCTCTCATTCCGTAATTACTAGCGTTTGCTAATCTAATAGCATCTTTCATATCATCTGCTTTTGTAATTGATCTCACTGGACCAAACGCTTCTTCTCTCCACAGAAATGGTGCTTTACTTAGATCTTCGCATAATTCTGGACGGATCTCAACTAAGGTCGGTTTATAGAAAAGTCCATAATCTTCTCCCGTATCAATTTTTTCTCCTCCGGTATAAATCTTAGCGTCATATTTTTGAGCGTCTGCGACCATTACTTCCATCATCATTAGTATTTTACGGCTTCCTAAAGGTCCAATATCAGTCTGTGGGTCGGTAGGGTCTCCGTATTTCATCTTTTCAATTTCACTTACCAATGCTTCTACATATTCGTCGTATATGTCCTTATGGACGATTATTCTTTTCATCGAAAAACATTGCTGACCAGAATTGGTATAACTTGCCATAGCATTCCATTTTGCTGCTTGTTCTATATTAACATCGTCCATGATAATTCCCGCATCGTTTCCAGCACATTCGAATACGAACTGTTTGAAAGGTTTGGAATACATCGGGATACCCATCGATTTATCAACAGATTTCTTCAACATTTTCGCATAGCTGACTAAAATATCCTTCGCGGTATGAGAAGAGCTAATTGAAAGAAACACTTTAATTAAATCGTTTTTTATGAATTCCTCAACTGCCCAGCGTCCTGGAGCAATAACTAAATCTAATGCATCTATTCCGGGAATTTCAGAATCTTCCATCATCGAATAAGCGTTTAACATAGTCAACGGACATGCGGTAGAGGGCTTTACGACTGCTCCATTTCCCACTAAATAATTTGCCCCAAGTTGATATAATGGAAGGCTAAGAGGTGTATTTCTAGGAGAAACACAAGCTGCCAGTCCTTGGGGAATGTGTTTAATCTTTACAAATTCTTCCCCTTCTATGCTCGTTAGTTGTTTTTCTTCAAGAAATTGATAATACCATTCTGAGAACTTGAACCCATTTGACACGATTGCGATTTCCCATTCAGAATATTTTATAGGTAACCCGCCTTCTGCAACGATTAATTCTTTTAGTTGCTTCTTTTTGAATCTGAGCTTTGTTGCAAATTTAGAAAGGATTTGGGAACGCTCAAAGAAATCCATTTCTCGTAGTTTTTCCTGATTTCTGTGTATTTTCTTAATTTTAGCGTTTAACGTCTCAGCATTATCTGCGGGGATAGTATCAATTAACTCCCCCGTATATTTATTTTTAATTTCTAATTCTTGTCGATTCGACATGTTTTATACAATTTTTTGGTTTTGATTATTAATTAATTTAGTAAAATAAATAGGTATTTGTTAAGTTTAAGTAATAAAAATTAGTTTGAATTAAACTGCATCATCTTCATCCTCTAAAATTCCTGCAGCTTCAGCGAACTTGCCATAACCTTGATCTATCAATGTTTTAGTACGTTTATGTAAAAGAAAGTCGATCCATCCTTCTTCGATATCAGGTTCATTATAGAATTGCCCAAATGAATTCGCATAATCCTCTTTGTTGCTAGTTTCAATCAGTCTTTCGACTGCTTCTATAGATAAGGCTAATTCTAAATCTGCATCATCTGCTTTTCCATATTGGATCTCGATTCCATCATCTTTTCTAATTACATGAAATACATCCATTGGATTTTCCTTTTCAAACCCTTCAAAGCTATCATATATCGCAAAATCCATATCAGAATCAGATACTAAATCAGCAAATATTTCGGGATATTTACCTAAAAAGGTCATATATTCCTTAACAATTTCAGATTTCGCATTAAAATCAGCGACTACTTCGCTTGAAAGTTCTTTTTGGAAAGCTTCTTTCAAAATTTCTGATATATCTAATACTTTATATCCATTAGCTAGTTCGGGAATTCCATCATTTAAATTTTTTTCGCAAAAAGGACACGCAGAAACAAGGATATCAATTGATTTTTCGATTGCTTCCAAATTTCGGTTTTTTCCGACTTCAACAGCTAACTCCGGATTTGAAGATTTTATACCTCCACCAGCACCGCAACAATGAGAATAATTTCTAAGAGCATCTAATTCTATAAAGGTAGCATTTTGTATTTGCTTTAATAAAACCCTCGGAGCTTCATAAACTCCTGAATGTCTTCCTAAATGACAAGGATCATGATATGCAATTTTTTTATGACTTTGGAGTTTAAAACCTTCTCTATTTTCTTTTAGGTATTCTTCTAAAAATTCGGTAAGATGAATAAATTCTAAAGAGTCATTATCATTAAATTCTTCGTAATCGATCTTATACGTTCGATAACATCCGGCACATGGAAAGATGAGTTTCTTTATGCCTCGTTTCTTGATGAGTTCCAGATTTTCCTTCGCAAGATCTTCAAATTCTTGTTTATATCCATATCGTTTTATAATTGAACCGCAACAAGGTTCATCTTTCATTATCGTAAAATCAACATTCAATTCATTTAATAAATCAATCGCCGCTAAAGCAATATTTCTTTGACGATATGATGAAGTACAGCCTAAATAAAGAATATAATCCGCTTCAGAATATTTAACTTCTCCGTTAAGAAACTCATGTCTAAGATGCCTTGGCTCATTATAGGGATTTTGCTTTTCTAAAATACTTTTTAGAACTTCTTGATGTTTCCCAAGTTTGTGTCCGCAGTTCACAAGATCTTGACGGAAAGCGTCCATTAATAGAGGAGTATCGATCCCCCCTTCAATCGCTAAACATGTTTCTGCGCAACTCCCACATTCTGTGCAAG
The DNA here is from genome assembly GCA_964653985.1 of uncultured archaeon. Taxonomy (GTDB): domain Archaea; phylum Asgardarchaeota; class Lokiarchaeia; order Sigyniarchaeales; family SOKP01; genus CAZZIC01. The sequence goes on from CAZZIC010000037.1 coordinate 22,561, forward strand.
TGTAAGCCCAATTTATAATGCTCTCATCAACTGGGATCTCATTATTAAGAAGACTCTTTAAAATCAATATTCTTCCTCGTGCATCATAAGCTTCGAAACCGAGCACGTTCTTGACCATGCAAGGTTTGTCCACGTGTCTTTTAGCGGTGGTGATTTGGGTTCCAGATGTCCCGCAATCTCCGCACTTTCCGCAATATTGGATGATTTCAGTATGCCTTTTCAGTTCGGTAAGTTTATCCATTGTTTGCACCTAAATTTAAAGATTAAATGTTAAAGGGTGAATTATATTTTTAGGATCGAGAGCTTCTTTGATATCCTTCATAAGATTATAGAATTCCGGATTGACTCGATCAAGAGCGTATGATTCCCAAAGCTTTCCTGTCCAATATGGTACACCTTGAAGATCCATTTCCATCTCTTTTAACTCATCCCAGACTTTATACATTAATTCTTTTTCGGTCTCATCACCCAGAAAGAGTGTAATCCAACCTGATGTAAAGCAATGGTCTACTCCTAAGGCTGAGATTATCCAATTAAATCCTTTTTCCTTTAAATTATACTTATTAACTAAATGGTGAAATTTCTCTATTAACACGGGTAAGGTTGAAATCGGTCTTAAGTGGCATGTGTTATACCAAAATCCTTCTTCAAAAAGACTCTGTACTAGATTAAACATATTTAGCCAGTGCGCTTTTGATAAGAAGGAGCCGATTGATTTTCCACCATGCTTTCTTACAATTTTTTCACATAACTCTTTTTTCATCTCAGCGAGATTCTCATCGGCCTCCTCTATAATGACAGCCAGGATGCATTCAAGGTTATTAAATGTAGATCGATAACTTGATGCCAATAAATCAATAGAATTGGAATCACCAAGCATAACTGCTTCTTCTACTAAATGTGATTTTTGTAGTTCATGGAATGCTTCTGTTGCTTTCTCGATATCTGAAAATCCGAAATCAGCATATGCCTCTCCTTTCGGAATTGGAAAGATCTTTAAAGTAGCAGCGGTTTTGATACCTAATGTTCCGTGATCACCGAGAAATATTCCTGTAAGATCGTTAAAGGTACAATATCTTGCGAAGCATCCATCTTCTAAATCAAGATCATTCCGCCAATTATTTCCTGTTTTGATGACTTTTCCTTCACTTGTAACAATCTCTAATCCAATAACATTGTCACATGCTCCTCCATGTCTTGAGGCCCCACAACCAATACTGTTTGCACTTATGGATCCTCCAACAGTTCCTGCATTACCTCCGTAAGGTCCTCTAAACCCTAATTTATATCCTTTTCCTTTAAGATGATGTATCAATCCCGACCATGTCGTTCCTGTTTGAACCGTAACAGTCATCGTATCTTCATTTATGCTAATGATTTCTGTCATTCTTGTAAGATCGATCATGATCGCATTTGAAACTCTTGGGATAGTAGAACCATTAATAGAGCTTCTCCCTCCAACAGGGATTATAGGCAATTTTCTTTCAGAGGCGTATTTCATAATATCTACGACTTCTTGTGTTGAATTTGGACGTACAACAACTTTTGGTAGATTTCCTTTATATGGAGATGCATCCTCGGAATAAGAAATTAAAATAAACTTTTCGCCTGAAACATTAGCGTTTCCTACTATATTTGCTAAATCGGATTCTATTTCTCCATTTAATTCTAATACTGTCATTATTTACACTTTTTCTTTTTTAATTATCTGAACTAATTATTTTCATTAATATAATTTTCATACCATTCTACAGTTTCTTTTAAAGCTTCTTTAAATGGGGTGAACTCATACCCCAATTTTTCTTTCGCTTTCTCACTTGAAAAGGCCCAATCATAATTCATTCCAACGATCATATCAGGTGTTATGTAAGGATCTTTTCCCGTGATTTTTGCTTTAAATAAACATAATTTTGAATATAATACTCCCGCCCACATGGGAAATTTTCTCGGCTTCTTTTGATCCGCTAATTCAGCAACTTTGTTAATATAATCAATGAATTTGATGTTTTTGCCTCCTAAAAAGAAATCCTCACCGATAAGATCTTCTCGATCTAAGGCTTTAACTAACGCATCAACGACATCATCTAAATAGGACATACAAAATACCGCCTCACCATCTCCGGGGCATCCCATGAAATCACCAGAAATAACATCACAAACCATTTGTCCATAAAAATTGAAGTCTCCCGGACCAAAAACAAAACCAGGATAAAAGATCATAGCTTTTAGACCTTTATCTATATACTCGTTTACTTTTTGAGTTCCTAAATATTTTGTTCTTTCATATTCATTCTGAAAAAAATCAACATGCTCGCAACTTTCATCCGCAGGACCTTGAAGTTCAGAAGGATTTGGTCCCAATGCTGCGAAGGAGCTAACATACATCAATAAAATATCATTATACAGCGCCACCTGACAAACCTTTTCGGCGCCTTCAACATTAACTTTCTCATAAATAGAGTCATCCTTAGCCCATATTTTAACATAAGCTGCTAGATGATAAATTACATCTTTATCCTCGGCTGCTTTTTTAATATCTTCCTTATTAGTAATATCTCCAACGACATAATTTATATCATCGAGGTCTTCAAAAGGAGAGATATCACTTGTCTCTCTAACTAACAAAGTTAAATTATGCCCTAATTTATGCAACCGTTTCACGAGGGGTATTCCTATGTACCCTGTCCCGCCAGTGACTAAGATATTCTTTTCCATATTTCTTGCTCAATAAAAGGTTAACCTTATTTTGAAGAAGCTTAAAAAGAAACTATTTATCTAATGTATTTATAATGATTTTTTAAGCTTATGCTAACCTTCATACTTTCTGACGTTTACTAATATGAAGTGTGATAAAAAGAAGTCTTAACTATCATATTATTATGAATATTATTTAAAATTAGACAAAAGTAATCAAAAAAGATATTAATGGTCTCTCGAATTAATCATATTGGAAAGAAAATCTTTAGTTCCAATCCTCATATTCAATGGTTAGACTAAAAATGAAATTTAAAGATCAAAAGTTCAATTCATTTACCTCTCAGTTAGATTTACCCTTTTTAGGGAGTGATGAGGAGCTATTGGATAAAATTTTTATGGTGATGATTGATGAATTCAACTTAAAACCCCACTCAAAACAAAAACTTATTGATTTAGGCTCTGGTGATGGAAGAGTGGTCATTTATGTTGCATTAAATTATGGTATTAAATCTTTCGGAATAGAAATTAATAAGAGCTTGGTCCAAGAGAGTAAGGAGAAAATTCAACTTCTAAAAAGGAATGAGAAAGTAAAAAGAAAGGTTCTTCGAAAGGTCACCTTTATCCAGGGGGATTTTTACAACTTTGATTTAGGAAAATATGATTTTATCTATCTCTATTCCTTACCGACGATGCAAAGATTTCTTAAACACATTTTTAAATCGGCTAAAGAACAAGCTGTCTTTATTGCGTATAAGTATCCTCTGAACGAACTTAAAGATCTTTTGGAATTAAAGAAAGAAATAACAATCCAATCCGACCAAACCGATATTTCTGCGTATCTTTATACAAGGAAATAAAAATTATTCCAAACCTCTATAGATATAAAAACTTTATGTCGAAATTTCATGCTTTTTGATTAGTGTCTTTAAATAAGTATTCATCAACCTTCTTTCGAGTTGACATAACGTTAATTTTTCATCATTTGTTAGATTCGTAGAGGTTAAAAGGCGTTTTCTTATTAACTCTAATAACTTTAGTATCTCCTTATTCTCCAAGAATCCCAGTTTAGATAAAGATTCCTTTAAATTTGAAATGAGTTTATGATTAGGGCACTCATTTTCTTGTAGATTAAATACTTCCAATAATTCTAAAGTCCTTACTTTTATAGGAATCTTGAGAGATTCATTTACTTCTGTAAAAAATTTTTCTGGAATAACGATTGAAGCCATATTAAGATCGCCAACTATATGCACTAAATAATTGAGATATGAAACTATTTAAAAAGAAAGGCTCTGATAATTTTTTATAGAATTAATGTTAGAAATCCATTGGATTTAGTTTTTTCTAAGAATTTAATTTGTCTATATTTCAAACTTATTGAAGAAATATTTTATAATATTCCTAAAAACTTAAGAAAATTCTTTCTCAAGATAGATATTTTCTTGCTGATTATTATGTACAGAAAGATTTATAAAAATAAACATCTAAATTATTTCTAATTAATAATTAATTAATCTAAAATTATCTAAATGGTGATTAAAATAGCATCTTTAGAATTTACAGATTTTTTCTTTGGGCTTTTGAGCTTAGTAACAGTAATCTTTGCTTTTTCAGTAGGACTAAAAATCATTAGTAAATATTTTAAAGTAAAAGATAAGAATTTTCTCTTTATAGGACTTATTTGGATTGGAATTTACCATCCCTGGTGGAGCTCTTCATTATCCTTTTTACTTGTATTGTTTGGCGGAGAAAGTCTCTCACTTGGATTATATTTCCTATTCGCACTTTCTTTAATCCCTTTCTTTTTGATTGTATGGATGTTAGCCTTTACCGATATGGTATTACAAAAGTATAGAAATTTATCTATAATAATGATTGCAGTGATAACGGGGCTTTATGAGGTTTATTTGATTTACAATGTCATTTTTGATGTAAATGTTATTGGAGACTTTACAGCGATCTTTGATGTCCACTATAATTCTATCTCAATGATTTATCTTATTTTTATAGTCTTATTGCTTTTAGTTACAGGAATTTTGTTTTCTCGAGAATCCCTAAAAAGTGACAATCTTGAAATTAAGCTTAAAGGTAAATTTCTCTTTTTAGCATGGGTATTATGGTCAACAGGAGCTATTCTTGATTCTGTTATTCCCTTATTTATTTTTACTCTATTAATAACACGATTGATCTTAATTACAAGTTCTATCCTATTTTATATTGGATTTCTTTTACCCAACTTTATTAAAAAGCGATTTGATTTATCTTAATTAATCTTAAACTTCATTTTTTTTTTAATATTTACAGAAGATTTTTTGTTAATATTATTTATAGAGAATTAATTTATCATTGTATGTCAAGTTCTCATTTTGATTATAAAGAGAGACTAAGAAAAGTTTCAAACCTACTTGAGAAAAATGATATAGATTATGCTCTTATAAGTAATCTTCAAAATTTATATTGGTTAACAGGAACGGCACAATATGGACTATTACTTATCAGTAAAAAAGAAGATCTCCAACTCTTTATTAGAAGAAATTATTTCAAGGCTAAGGAAGAAAGTTATTTAAATGATATCATAGAATTAAAATCTACCTCACAGGTATCTGATTATCTTCAAGAAAACCACTCAAATTTGGAGAAAGTCACTATAGGGATGGAATTAGACTCACTTTCGGCTTCATTTTACCTCTACTATAAAAAATTGCTTAAAAATGCAGATCTCAAAAATATTGAACTTGACTTGCGTAAGTTGAGGATGGTTAAAGATCAGAGAGAATTAGAATTGCTTAGAGAAGCAGCAAAGACAGCTCAAAAAGCACAAGAAACAATTCCCGATTTATTAAGGTCCGGAATGCGTGAAAACGATATTGCTGCTGAAGTGATGAGGACCGCCATAAAAAATAAATCTACACATTTTTCTAATGTTAACTCAACTTTTGGACGCAATTGGTTTATTGTTGCGTCGGGGAAAAACCTCTGGATTCCTAGCTCTTTTCCTATATTATCGGGAGATGGATTTTCTGATGCTATTCCATATGGATACACAGAGCGAAAGCTTAAAAAAGGAGATATCGTGATGTGCGATTATGCCGTAAACTATAAAGGGTATCATGCAGATCATGCGAGGACCTATTATGTTGAATCACCCCCAGAAAAATTTAAAGAACGCTATCTAATTTTAAAAGATGCATATATGAATGTAATAGAGGCAAATTTAAAGGAGGGTACGACGGTAAATATATTATTTGATAAAATAAAAGAACTCTTAAAAAAAGAAGGTTTAGGAGAGTATTTTGAGGGGGATGGATATTATTATCAAGGGTTAGGGCACGGAATAGGGCTTGAATTGGATGAACCCCCAGCTGTAATATCAAAAAATAAAACTAAATTGAAGCAAAATATGGTGATTGCCTTGGAACCGAAAATAATAATTCCAGGATGGGGTGCTATAGATTTGGAAGATGATTTTATCATTAAAAAAAATGGATTTGAAAAGATAACCCACACGGGTTATCTTTACTAAATTTTAATTCTTTCAATAGTTTTTTGAGATCTAAATTTATATTAAGTTGAATTTGTTTAGGGTTAATATCAATAAAAATATCGCTAAATTTAAGCAATTATTTTTATATTTCTTTATTTGGAAAGATTCTCTATGATTGAGGGAAATGAATTGGTTTTATTTATCATCGCCTTTATTTCACTTATGTTTATTTTATTGAAAATTGAGAGTGTTAAAACGTTTCCCTTGTATAAAATGTTCCTTCTCTCTTACTTTATATTACTCCTAGGATTTTTCTTTACTACTTTCGAAGAAATTTATTTTAGCACAATTTTTAACATATTAGAACATATATGTTATTTGATAAGTTCCATTATTTTATTTTATTGGATTTGGAAGGTATTTGTTAAGGGAGGGGTAATAAATTGGAATTAATTGCCCTATTAGATTTCTTTTCATTATCTATTAACATTTTAAGCTTGTTAGTATTAATAACAAAATGGAAGAAGAAGTTTAGCACAACAACAAAAGCTTTTTTACTGTTAGCTTTAACTGCAAATCTAATTTACAATTTAAGTAACTTCATGGAATGGAGCAATATTTCCCTGATTTTAGTTCCGATAGAGGATTATATCCAGATGTTAACCCCACTTTCTTGGTTATTTTTTATTTATGCTGTTGTTCAAGATTTAAATCAAAATAAACTAAGAAGAATTTATAAGGATGCTGAGCTCTATAAAGATTTGTTTACTCATGATATAAATAATATTTTTCAGTCAATACTTTCAGCAAATGAATATTTAGATAAAACTCTTAAAAAAGAAGAAAAGCAAAAAGATTATTTTCCCCTATTAAAAATTATCTATAATCAAGTTTCAAGAGGTAAAAAATTAACTTCCGACATTATAAAACTTAGCA
>CAZZIC010000038.1:0-29130 GCA_964653985.1 uncultured archaeon
CAAAGGAAGCTTCTAAACAGGCCTATGAAATGGCAGGTGTCAAACCAAAAGATATTCAAATTGCAGAAGTACATGATTGTTTCACTATAGCAGAAATACTTGCAATGGAAGATTTAGGCTTTTATGAAAAGGGAAAAGCAGTTGAGGCAATAAAAAATGGAGAATCGAAACTTGATGGAGCCTTACCCATTAATACAAGCGGTGGATTAAAATCAAAAGGGCATCCTGTTGGAGCAACTGGTGCTGCTCAAGCGGTGGAAATCTTTAAGCAAATGAGAGGTATCGCGGAGAGGAATAGACAAGTAGATTTTGATGTAGAAAGAGCGCTAACACATAATCTAGGAGGAAGCGGTGGCAGCTGTGTGGTCACTGTTTATGAAAAGTGAGGTGATTTAAAAAATGTCAGAAAGTAAACCATTTACGATCGAAAGCTATTTGGAATATGTAAGAAACAAAAAATTGATGGGTTCAAAATGCAAAGATTGCGGAGAAGTTTATGTTCCTGTTAGAAAACTCTGTACAAACTGTAATACTGCTAACATGGAATGGACTGAAATGTCAGGAGAAGGAGAATTGGCAGCATATACTAGTATTACTGTTGGAACTCCATATTTTGTAGAAAAGGGATATGATAGAAAAAACCCCTACTGCTTCTCAGTAATTAAACTTAAAGAGGGTCCTATGGTTAGTGCCCAATTAGTTGGAGTAGATGAAAGCAAGCCGGAACAAATCAATATTGGTACACCACTTAAAGTAAAGTTTCTTGAAACGGACTTAAAGGGAGAGACTAGGGTAGATTTAGGATTTGAACCCCTCTAATCTTTAATATCTTTCTTATTAAATTCTTTTTTTATTTTCAATACTCTTTAAATGTTTAGGAACACTAATGTTTAATTTAAAACCATAAGTTTTTCTTTCTATATCAATTTGTAAAATTCCAAAGGTCAACCTCAAGTAAGTCGATCATCACTGGCTTTTTAATCCTTTATAAAACAATCCAAAAAGAAAGTTTAAAAATATAAAACAAAAAGCAAGGGATTTTAAACCTAAATTCTGAAGAGGAGGATAATTTATAAGACACTATCTCTAATATCTTCCCTCTAAATTAATGGGTTGATATACATCACTTTTCTATTAAATCATTGAGAAATCTTTCCATAAAATCTTCTTTATTGCCTTCATGAGCAAAGTCTATACCATACTTCACTTTTGAATAGTTTCTCTTAGGTTTTTCAGAATAAAATAATCGTCCTGGAATGTCAGAATCATCTACTTCAATAAAATATTCATTAATTTTAAATAATTCAGGTTTTAATTCATACATCGGAACAAAAACATCAAAAGGATGAAATCCTCGATTATTTTTTCTTTCCCATAACTCAAACCAGTATTTTACATCTTCATAAATATAATTTGTTATTGGGTTATCCGCTGATTTTAGTTTGATAAGATGTCTTTCCTCGAAGAATAGCTGCATACAAATATCCAATCCCATCCCAATCTTTTCTGTTTTTGTAGGAGTTTCGATAAATAGTTTAGCCGCTTCCCCATCAGCATGAAAATTAAATTCCGTTTTACTCAGAGGATCTCTAATATGAACTAAGGTATGAGGTTCTAAATTTCCTCCCATGAATACAATTTCCTTCAAGTCATCAAAAAATTCCGGATAATGCTGTAAGACCGTTGCAATATTTGTCAGAGGTCCTAATGTAAATAAAGTAATTTCATTGGGATTTTCACTTACCGTTTTGATTAAAAGATCTGTTGCCTTGGTTATTTTCCCTAATTCATCATTTGACTTTGCCCCCATTTCATGTGGAATGTCTAAATTATCTGTTAACTCAAGATATTCCTTAAGTAATTTGAAACCCGTTTTAAGCCTTGTATTTCCATAAACCGAAGTTATCCCTTCTACTTTAAATTTTTCGGGGTTGTTAAGAATTAAAAATAAAGCTAATCCATCATCTACATCTGATGATTTTCGCCCTAATCCTGGGTCTGTATCAATTAAAATTCTTTCCATTTGATTTCCTATAACTTTGGTAATTCTTATATGTATTTAAATAAATTATGAGTTATTATCAAAAATTATTCTTTCTTTCATATAACAAATTTATATTTTAGAATTATAATTATTTTTATAAGAAAGATTTTATATTTTTATATCGGTGAATTCATTGAAAAGCCGGATTAATCCAGTGTATTTAATAACGATTTATCTCATTATTGGATCTTTAGTAATTCCTACTTTTGTTATAAGTTCGAATAATGAATATAATATAGAAGCAGATTTGATTTTTCAAGAGGAAAACGCTTTTGATCATATTAAAAATCAAGTAGATTTAGGATATAGAATACCAGGAACAAGTGTGAGGGAAGAATGCGCTGAATATTTTATTTCTGAATTCAAAAAAATTGATAATACTTTTAACTATTATTTACATAATTTTACCATTCAATCCATAAAATGTCAAAACGTTTTATTTAAAATGAATGAGAAGCAAGATAATATCGTAATTTTAGGCGCCCATTATGATACAAGAAAAATAGCTGAAAAGGATCCCGATCCTGACCAGAGGAAAAATCCAATCCCCGGTGCTAATGACGGAGCGAGCGGAAGCGCAGTACTTTTAGAATTAGCACGAGTATTATATTCTCAGAAAAATAATTTAGCATCTGAGATCTGGTTTTTATTTTTCGATGCAGAAGACCAAGGAGGTGGAGCAATTTCAGGTTGGGATTGGTGTGAAGGCTCTCAAAAATTCGTGGAAGATATTGAACAATTTTATAATCCAAATTTAGAATCAATTGATTGTATGATCTTATTAGATATGGTTGGTGGAGAGAATTTGAAATTTATAAAAGAATCGTATTCTAATGCTCTTTTAATGGAAGAACTTTTTGAAATAGGACAAGCATTAAGTTATAATCAAGCATTTCCCGAAAATCCAGTTAAAGCATCAGTTACAGATGACCACAAAGCTTTCGCAGATATCGGTATTCCTACAGCTGATTTAATCATAAAATTTTGGAATAAACCAAAAGAGTGGCCTTATCATCATACAACGGAAGATAATCTTGCTCACATTTCAAATGAGAGCTTAAAAATTACTGGTACAACAATTGAGCAATTTTTTTATAACGTTTATCATTCCAATTTTTCAGCACTCTCTCAAAGTAACTATCCTTGGAAAGATAATGAACCTTTGAATGCTCCATTGTGCTTTTTACTTATAATAATTATTTCGGGAGCTCTTACAGGAATTTGCTTTTTAAGGAGTAAATTACTAAATCTTCTTAGTGGAAAATAGCTAAACCAATATTTAGTAAATTAGTTGATTTTTAATTGATTAAATACTATAATGAATTAAGGTTCTAATATTATTAATTATTTAAATACCTTTAAAGTAGGGAAATGAAGAATCATAAAGAAAAGCCCAAGCAGAGTAATGAAAAACAAGAAGAGAAACAAATTCCGGTAAAGAAAATAGTTATTTCAGTAATTTTAATTTTATCGGCATTTTTTGGCTCCTTCTTGATTTACTTTACCATGCAAGTTTCTTTAAATACCCAATCTCCTATGGTAGTTGTAGTGAGTGGTTCTATGGAGCCCACTATACTAAAAGGAGACCTATTAATTGTTCAGGGAAAAGATCCTGCAAATATCGAAAGTGGAACTATCCAAAATAAGGAGGGGGATATTATAGTATTTGATGCAAGAGGATTATGGGCGTCAGCTCCAAATGAACCTATTGTTCATCGAATTGTAGATAAGCGTTTGGAAAACGGAACGTGGTACTTTCTAACAAAAGGTGATGCGAATTTAAATACAGACCCCGCTTGGGTTCCTGCCAATAGAATTGTAGGAGTGGTTGTTGCAAGGATTCCTTTTATAGGATGGATTAAGATCTTTTTAACAGAATCTAACTTACTTGTACCTATAATTGTTATTCTTTCAATTCTTATTGTAATAAGTATATTCTACGATATTTTTTATGCTGAAGAAGAAAAAGAAGCAAAGGAAGAAGATAAGAATAGATTTATTAAAAAATATGATTATACAAACAATCCCTCCTTAGAGGATAACAATGATTCATAGATTTTCAAATAAAGTCGACTCTCCATTCTTTTTATAACAACTTATCTTTTAATTTATTTAAAAAAATAGGTTTATTCATAATGATATTTTCCATAATGTAAAGATCTAAGCCGATTTAGTCGATGACCTCTTTTTCATGAAATTAAAGACTTATATCTACTAACAAATAATAGAAAAATCTTTTGGGGTTTTCAAAAATCTAAATTTTTTTTGGAGAAAAGGTGTTATTTTTGTCGATTATCAACCCTCTGTTAATAAAAATTTAAAAATATTTAATAATGGAGTCATCTAATTAAATATTAATAGTTTTTTTTAAACGTTGAAAATTTAGCAAATAGAAGTAAAAATAAACAAAAAGGTTATAAAAATGGCTAAAAAGAAAGTTGAACCATTATATGTAAAATCTAAAATCCGAGATTACATAAACGGTAAAGGTTTAAACACCAGCTCGACAGTTGTAGATGGGGATAAATTAAATGAAAGAATTATGGAGATCATTGATAAAGCAGCGGATAGAGCTAAAGCTAATAAGCGAAAAACTGTTAAACCAAGAGATCTTTAATTTCTTCTAATATATATTTACTTTTTTTTATTTTCTTAATTTTTATTTGGTAATTTTTAAAACATTTTCATTTAAAATATGATGAAAGTAAATTTTTTTAATATTCTACGTAAAAATCTGAAAGTTTTTTAAAAGAATAAAATTAATTTTAAACTCCTTAAAGCTCTCGACCTATTTTGCAAACACTATTTTTAATTCTAATACCCTATAAATTTAAATATCTTAGAATCTCAATATCTATATAATATCTACATAAAATAGATTTTTGTGTAAAAATTATAAATATTTAAAATTTGGTAATAATTATGGCAGATACTGGTAAAATTTTAACGGCTATAGGTGGAATTTTAGTAATAGTTGCGACGTTCTTTTTAACCTGGATTACTGATGGTGGAACTTTATACTATGGATTAAATTTTGTAATGAATCTTACAGCTATGTTCACAGACGCTGGTGCTTGGGCTTCTAACTTAGGATTTTCCGGAATGAGTTTTATAGCGTATATTTTTGCAATTGTTTATATACTTTTCATTATTTCTGGGATTTTCCTCCTAATTGGAATAAAAGTAAGAGCATTATCGATCGTAGGAGCGATCTTTCCTTTGTTACTGGGCGTATTTTTACTGATCTTTTATACTTTTGGAATTGCCTTGGGTCCAGTTACTCAATCGATATTTAGCCCGTTTGGAGGTTCATTTCAGATTGTTGATGGAATAATTCCTTTTGGTCTTACCTTAGACTTTCTGAGCTTAGATCTCGGTGCCTTAATCTTGCTTGCAGGCGGAGTTATTGGGCTAATCTCAGGTTTCTTTGAACGACAATCGTACTATTAATTAATAAAAGAATTAACTACTTCAATTATTTTATTTTTTTCTTTATTCCAATTTCATTAAATAAGAACTTTAGAAATAATCCCATAGTCCAACCTAAACTATAATTAGGTCTTTAATTTTGAGATTTTCTTTTAATAATCTGACATTAAATCAATTAACTCCCTAATTTGCTTATCTCATCATTAATATGAGATAGTTCAGTGTTTAGGGTGTTATAATAAGACTGAATTGAATTAACTTTTTGAAATTTTTCTTTCTGCTGATTTTCATTTAAATGACCCAAAATGCTTTCATCTCCAATTTTTTTTAATGTAGGCTCAAATATTTTAAGAATTCCAGGGAAATGTCTTGGGTATTTATTATATTCCGATAAAACTTTATTTGCTGTGGCTTCTTCAAGTATTAATCCTTTAATATGTTTTAAGAAACTTTTTTTTCTTTTAAGTTCTTGAAGTTTGTTTTTATTTAGATATTCTTCTCTATTTTTATCAAATCTATAAGTTGATTGTGACTTAAAATCTAATTTTTTTCTTTGTTTAAGTACTTCCTTTATTAAGGATTGGATCGTATTCATTATATTCATTGGATTCATGTTTGGGATGGGGATGGCGTTTAAAATAAATTGAACCATTTCATTTTGATTAGGCGTTTTCTCAGAACTTTCCTTAAAAGATCTTGATTCTAAAATCTTATTGCCCTTCCAAATTCTAACTATCCACTCCTTTCCGGAAATTGCTAACTGAATTTTATAGGAAGTCCCCTTTATCCCTTCTTGTTTTGTTAAAATTGAAAATTTATCTTCAGATTCTATTGATGACATAGTTTCAATATATTATTTGAATTTTCAAGTACAATTGTAATATAGGTTAAGTGAATAATTAAACTTTATTTTGCTTAAATATATTGGTTTTCAAGATATTGATTACTTGAAACCATCAAGTAATTATTTAAAACATTATTAGAATGGATACTTGAAAAAAGAAATCAAGAAAAGATAACAAAAAAAATTACTGATTTTCCAAAGACCTTCTTTGAGTCGTTTGGAGATATTAGTTTAATTAAGGAAAAGGTCCAGACTATAATTAGATCTTTTGATCCATGTATCTCTTGGGCGACACATTAAATTTCAGAGATTTAAATGAAAAAACATGAAATATTATATATGTTGTGTTCGTTGGCGTAATTTAGCAATCAAATTTCCCCTACTGAATAGTTGAATCCCAAATTGTTCGCAATAATCTTTTGAAAAGTCAGTAACTAAGTTACAAACCATTATTCCCCCGATAATATCTGGAATATCCTTACATGCTTTATAAAGTTGCCGAAGCTGAGTAACCGCAATTTCTCGATCCCAATCACGTAAGAAGAGTCCAAACATACCATTTTCACCATTTTGCACTAACGCATCAAATTTCCATTTCTTCCCCGAATCGCCCCGAATAATTTCTGGATCTTCTATAAAATCATATCTGAAACTGAAAACTTCCTTTGTTAACTCATATAAGTCCTTTTCAACCGTTTGCATATTTTAACCCTTATTATATTTATATAAAATATAGATCATCATATAATTTGAATGATATCTAAATATTTATCTAAATATTTCTTTAATAGTTATGTTATGCAGAAGATATCCCTCATAATATAACTTAATATCCCTAGTTTAATAGATTTAGCATGCCGACAAAAAGAAGGAGATGATCCTGAAAAGATCTGCAAAATCAGTTGCCTTAATTTCATTCGGATCCAGATTTATAAAAAGAAAACGCTTTTTTTTGAAAAATCGGGTATTCACCCTCAACATCTGCCCCAAAATCGTTAATGTATTTCATTATATTATTAGCATAAATTCTAAATATGTCTTCCGCTGTTCTTTCGCAAATACCAGAGCAAGAGAGATATTCTTCAGTAGATTTTTTCTCACAATTCTTTTTACATATTTTTTTAAGCTGTAAAGATAACCCCTCTGCTCTTAACACATCAAAATGGTCCCATCCATCTTTTAATCCAGCAAAGTTTTTAGGCGCAATTTTTTGAATTTTGCTTAGCACTTTATTTTTGTTTTTATTCGGGTTCCCGTTTTTATCTTGCCCCAGTCTTTCCAGTATACTTCTTAGTTCCTTACGAGCTTCTAATTTACATAGAAATATTATTTTCCTTAATATCTTTTGAGCCTTTTGAGTTTTCTCTTGATCTATAATCTTCCATCCTCCAACTTTTTTACATTTAATATCTTTATTGGAAGCATTAGAAAAATTTGTAGGATAAATCCAGCATTGAGGAGGCTTTATACCACTTTGATGTACTGAACACCCATTAATATTTTCATCAAAGAGAAAACATTTGCCTTTACTCTCATCAAATCTAAGGCGAAAACTGAATGTATTACTTCTGGGAAAATCATCCTTAGAAGCATAACCTCTTTTAATATATTCCTTTGCTAGAACCTTTGAGATGTCGATTTTGATAGAGCAACAATCTCCATGACAAATATCTGGATTTACACAGCTGGGTCCAGTTATAGATTCTTTCATTAATAGGTTAAATTTTTTCACAAGAGTCCAAAAATACTGATTTTTATTCATATAATTTTTTCTTTTTACTTTAGATTATTCAATATGTACAAATTGAGGTAAAGAATCATTAAAAAAAGTGATCTAATTTCATTTTTTTACAATTAATATACATTTAAAAAAGGATTGAAATAAAAAAATTTACGTATCTACTTAAATTTATATTATCTTTTTATTATTTTTTACTTAATCATAAATTTTGAATGCTAAAAAGCATACAATTATCAACAAATAAAACGATGTAAAGTATGACCAAACTAATTTTAATAGATATTACTGAAAAGGAAAATACCTTATTAGATGATAAACAAGAAATAAAAGAGATCACTGGCAGCGGAACATTAGTGGTAAAAAATACCTCACAAAAAAGTCGATTATGGAATATGCGTGGGGATGTCAAGGAAAATGTAAATACCAGCCTTCAAAAAGAACTTGATATTGGGTTGATCAATCCGGGAGAAGAATATACTAATGAATATAATGTTGAAGAGTTAAAACATCCAACCCTTAAAGTTGAAGAAATATTCGATACCGCAAGAAATATACTGGATAGAGTCAACAAAGCATTCTTATATAACAATAATAATGAATGTAAGCTAAAAATAGAACTCACAAATCCTTTAGAAACGGCAATTTCTAATATCATAGTTCAAAGAGAAATACCCGCAATTTTTCAAAATTTAGAACTTTCTAAACCAACTGTGGGTGAAGCATCCGTAATTGAGGAGGGAGGAAAAACATTGAATTGGAAAATCGATTCCCTTGGTGGTAATCAAACCGCTCAGTTAACTCTTCTCTGTAATGCATTGGTCAATCAAAGAGAGGATCAAGAACTTGGGGAACTCCAAGTAAATTATTTAATAGAAGGATATCAACGAACTATGATTGATCCCGAGGTGAAAGGATTAACGGATTCACTCAGTGGAGTTACTCGTGATGAAGGAGCAACACCAGGAACTTGGGATTGTAATGTAGAGTTTATCAATGAATCTGAATTCCAAGTGAGATTAGAAGATGTTAAGGTTTCTCATAAAATTACCACTGGAGAAGAGACAGTCGTTTCTGAACAACCTAAAAAAGAACTAAATCCAGATGACTTTTGGGATCATGATTTTCAACTAGAATCTCCCAATGTTCCTCAATTAGAAACGAAAATTGAATTTACTCCCTTATTTACCGTTGAAAAGAGGGTTGTAGGTGAGATAAAAAAAGAGACTACATTTTATCCTGTTCTTAGCGCGGAAATTGAAAAAATTATAACGCCTCCTGAAGTTGATGCTTATGCAAATACAAACATGGAAATTAAGAATGTGATTCCTAATCTTGGAACCGCAAATATAGATTCTATTGAAATCCTTGATAAACTTCCGAAAGATTTTATCCCGCCTGAGCTTAAAGAAATAACCTTAGTAATTGAAAATTCTGAAGGGAACGTAAAAGTGCATGAGAGAGATGAATTGATTAATAAGATGGCAATTGATCCCGAGGATCAAAATCCTGATAATAATCACGACATATTAATTAAACTGGATGACTTGGCTAAGTATTTTGTACCTAATAGCAAATTCATTATGACATATGATATATTAGCTAAAAATCCAAAACCAGAAGTGAAATATGATACACCCGTAGAAATAAGGGCAAATACAGTTATTCCTGGTAGATTTTTCGTTATATCCCCCTCTGAAGAACCAATTATTAAGATTAAATACGTTAAAAGAAAGCTTAAAACTCTAAAAAGTATACGACCTGGAATGTCTGCTGGGGAATTTGATATAAAAATACGTGTGCAGAATAAAGGAGATGTAGAATTAGAGAATATAGAAGTAACCGATAAAATCCCTACTGACTTTAAACTAACGGAATGTCAAGAAACAGAAGGAATGAGTTACGAGGTAAAATCAGTAAATGAAGAATCAGAAATTGTCTTTTCTATGGATGAATTAAAAGGCAAAGACTCCGTAAGTATCAAATTTACTTGTTCAGGAGAAGGAGATTATCCACGCACGGAACCAATTGTAGTTGTAAAAGGAAGATCAGCTGGTTTTGAGGCTAAAGATGCTACAGAAGCCGAACCAACTACTGGACCCTCAGTAAGTACCGTATCACAGAAAAAAGAAGGCGAATTGCATCAATTATTCTTAAATATCGATAAAAAAATAAATAGAGGAATTAATGCCAAAGGGTTAGGTGAATTTTTAGAAGGACTACGAGATGATTTACCACCAGGACCCGTTCTCCATCAATTTATGCGTTTTGCTAGGGAATTGAAGGATCAAGGAGATAAAATGGTCATAGGATCTTTTGAAGATGAGGTACGAGTAAAAATCAATAATTTCAAATCTAAATATAGTTAAACATTTATTATTTTTTCTTATTTTCTTATTTTGTTCAAAGAAATTAGAGGAATTCATTTACTCTTTTTTTAAATAAATCAAATTAATTTTCTTACATTACATTAAAAGAGAATAGAATCAATAGATTATTTAGAACTTTTTCATGTATTTTCCTTTACTAATAAAAATAGCCAAAATAGATTTAAAACCCTTAAAATACTAAACTATTCATGAATCTAATTATAAATATCATTATACTTATTGCTTTATTCATAAATTTTTCTTGGTATTGGATTGTCCTACGCAGGAATTTTCCTCAAATATCGAAAAATACATCAACTATTTTTCTCCTATTTCTTATGATAATTTTGTATTCTATTCCTGTATTGAATATGAGATTTTTAGCTAATAAAACCTATTTTCAAGATTTATGGATAGGGTTTATTTTGCTTGGAGGGATATTTATTGTGCTTGGAGTTATAATCTTTAAAAAAACACTTGAAATAAGTTCGAAGTACGATACCTTTATAGGTAAGTTTCAAGTTCTCAATAAAGGTATGTATGAAGTAGTTAGGCATCCAATCTATCTAAGTATAATTTTAATGTTTATAGGTTTATCTTTTGTATTTGATTCTGTCTTAGCTATTATTTTGATTCCCTTTATTGTTATCCTCTTTGAAGTTCAAGCCTATTATGAAGAAAAATTATTATTTATGAAATATTGTGAAGAGGAGTATAAAACTTATAAGGAGAAAACCCCAAAACGCTTGATGGTGCCTTCACCATTAAATGTTTTTCTCATAATAATTGGCTTCTTTGTCATTTATCTGGGAATGGTTAATTTTGAATCCATTTTCGCGTGAATATTATTTTGCAGATCTATCCCTCTTCTCTTAATAAACTATAACCCAAATTATAAAATAGTATTATGACTTTTTGATTCTGAAAATAATTAAATTTCAAAATTATATATGGTTAAAACTAAAAGAGGTACAACCAAATGGGAAAAAAGATAGCGTTTTTAGCAACCAATGGCTTTGAAGATTCAGAGTTTCTTTATCCGTACATTAGGGTAAAAGAAGCAGGTCATGACCCAACAATAATAAGCTTAACAAAAGACACCATAAAAGGAAAACATGGTGTCCCCATGAACCCCGACCTTGATATCAGTGAAGCAGATCCTGATGAATATGATGCTTTAATCTTGCCCGGTGGGGCAAACAATCCAGATCACCTTAGAAGGCATCAAAATATTTTAGACTTTGTTGCCAAGATTAATGAACAGCATAAATTAATCGCTGCAATCTGTCATGCCGGATGGGTATTGATTTCTGCCAAAATCTTAAACGATCGAAAAGCTACTAGCTTTTTTGCGATAAAAGATGATATGATCAATGCGGGAGTGGAATTTAAGGACCAATCTGTGGTGATTGACGACAATCTAATTACATCGAGAAATCCAGATGATTTACCCGATTTTATGAAAGCGATCTTGGATTATCTCTCATAATTTCTTTTTTTCTCTAATTTTCGATTCATAAACTGAATAACGTTTATAGAGTTATAGGTTATTATTATAAGCAAAAATATATTTGAAGAATAATACAAAATTAGATATAAGATAACGGAATAAATAATTTTAGAGGTTCCTTAACCTTTCTACTTCCTTGCTGAGGAGTTGTTTTAAATCATTGAGTCTTTCCATCTTTTTATTAATGATCTCAATTTTTTTCTCAATTTCTTCTCCATCACTTAAATCCTTATCTTTTAATTCCTTTCGAAGGATGGTATAGGTTCTAATTTCATTTACTAAATTCTGGATCTTTTTGGCCTTTAACTTATATTGCTTTTTGAACTCTTTTATTTTATTTAAATTCTCTTCAATGGAGTCTAAATAGGAGAAACATTTATCGAGATCCTCTTCACTTTTGAACTCTCTAAGGTATCCCACAATATTTCGCATATAGGACACAATCTCATCTCTAATTTCGGGATCAATCTCCTCTAATCCTTCCTCCTCTTCTCTTAGAGATAATTCATCCAAAATTTTCGTTTCATATTTTACGTCAATATTTCCGGCGTATTTTTCTTCCGATTTTTTTAGGGTTTTTTCTACCTTTTCTGGATTAATTTCAACTTCGATATCCTTTTGAAGTTCATCATAATCAGTGATTAATTCAAGATCATCAATTTCTATTTGAGTCATCAAGGGAGTGAATCGGACTTGTAATTTTCGTTTACCATAATAATCCTTGTCAATTCTTAATATTTGAGTATAATTTTGAATCAATTTTTGACCAATAGGTGCATATAAAACTCCTTCATCAGGATCCAGCTGTCTTAAAAGTGGACTTAAACGATCTTGCTGTATAGCACCCGTAACTAAGATTTTTTGCCAGGGACTTAGTTCAGGCATTCCCTCTAAAGGATTTTTTACAATTACCGAAATATTATCTTCTAATCCTAATTTCTCCAAGTTATCTTTAGTTAAATTCGCAATTTCAGAATTTGCTTCTAAAACAATAATTTCTCCTTCAGGAGCTAAATTATGAGCAAGAGCAGCAATATATCCCGATTTTGCTCCGAGAATTAATAAATCATCGTCTGGTTCTAAGGCTAATCCTTGAAGCATTATCGTTATCATATGAGGAGCGGAAATTGTTCTATAATTCTGTCTATCCCTATAGTAAAATAGGTTAGGAATATCTTCATATAATTTCCGATTGTCCCGAAATCTCCTTGGAATAAATTCTTCTAAGGGTACCTCCATAAACGCTTTATATAACCTCTTATCTGTAAGAAGTTCATTAACAATAAGCGAATCTAACAATCTTTTCTTTTTTGACTCGAATTTCTTCGGTTCTTTTTCCAAATTAAAACAACTCCCTAGTTTTAAATATAATGTTAATAGGTCTTAAAATAATTTTGGATTACAATTCTATATAGAAAAAATGAAAAGTCATTTTTTATTTTAATGTTTATAAATGATAATTTTAGATGCTGAAGATTTAAAACATGCTAAGATTTCTCTCTCATTGATTTTTATCAATATCTTTATGTTTATTTTCTTCAATATGATTCTTGATGAAAGGTATCTGTTATTATTGATTCAGAATAATTATCGCATTTTAACCTTTTATGAAGTGTGGAGACTTTTTACAGCGATGTTTTTGCACGGAGATGCTCTTCATTTATTTTCAAATATGGTCGCTTTATTGATTTTTGGAGCAGTTATAGAATCTAATAAATACTATTCACGATTAGAATATCTTTTGATATACGTTCTTTCTGGTCTGATTGGGAATTTATTTTCGTTGATATTACTTCCACTAACTGCTTTAAGCCTAGGAGCTTCAGGAGCAATCTTCGGTTTAATTGGGGCAGTCTTCATTATAATTATAACTAGAGATCGCTCTCTTTTGTTTTTGGCTCTTATTTACATATTCTATTTCATAGGTACAAGTTTTACGCCCGGAGTTAATCCTTGGGCTCATATTTTTGGATTATTAGGAGGGATCTCTTTAGGATATTTATCCAATAAAATAAAAGGCAGAAAAGAACCAGAGTATTATTATTAAGGTTTTATTTCTTCTTTTCCTTTTTTTCCATGGAAAAGTCTTTCTCGCAGATACCTTCCACAGGACATATATCATGTTTAGGGTTATTGGGCAAACATATTTGTTGTCCAAATTTTACGAAAGTATGATTTACTTTTATCCAAATATGTTTTGGAATAATTTTTTTCAATGCTTCTTCAGTCTTTTTGGGTTTTTTCGTTTTTACCCAACCCAATCTATTGGATATTCTATGAACATGAGTATCTACACAGATAGCTGGTTTTTTAAAAGCATAGTTAAGTACGCAATTTGCTGTTTTATGGCCTACACCCGGAAGTGCTTTGAGTTCCTTATAAGTGTTAGGTACTTTATCATTATAGTCTTCATGAATAATCTTGGATATTTCTTTTATTCTTTTAGACTTAATTCTATAAAAACCTGATTCGTAAATTAAGTCTTGTAGTTCTTCTAGATCAATTTCGGCTAGTTGTTTAGGAGTATTATATTTCCCAAACAATCTTTCTGTAACTTTCCTGGTATTCGTGTCTCTCGTTCTTGCGGACAATACGGTGGAAATGAGAATCTTGAATGGAGATTGCTTATTTCGAGCTAATTCATCCAAATGGACATATCCTTCAAGAGAATTTTCTACTTTATCAAAAAATTCCTCAAAATTCATAATGTTTTCATTCCTTTTCAAAACAATAAATTTTTCTTTTAACAACTTGAGACGGTTTTGCTTCCAATAAAGAATAAAGAACTTTTTTTCTAAATTGAAGCCTCCTATCAGATTTATTAGCAATTCTCCTACTTGAAAGGAGCGGAACTGTTTTAAAATTATTTTCCTCTGCTATTTTCCGGATATTTATTCTCAAATCTTTTTCTGAATCCAATACAGAAATACTTGGTGCTATAATGCTAATCCTACACTTTGATTTTAAAAGCTTATAGCTCTCTTCGAAAATAGACTTATACAAAGGAGTAATTTCATCATCAATCTTATCTTTCACTTGAGTATAGTAGGGTTCTTCTGTATAAAATGGTCCTAAATAGGGTTCGGTTATAATACCATCAAAGAAATTTTCTTCAAATTTATTTGAGAGATTTTTTATATCACTTTGCTTTATCTTCTGATCCAACATATCCATGGGAGGGAGATCTATTTCTTCTAATAACCATTGAATATTTCTTTTAGTATATTTAACTTTATCCGGATCTATATCTGCTCCGTAAATTTGAAAATCCTCTAATAAGGCGAATAGAAGTACTGTACCATTTCCACAAAATGGATCTAAAATCTTTTTTTTATTCCTCTTTTTATATAACCCTAAGAAGTTAGACATCATAATGGCTAACTTGGGCGAAATACTGCTTTTAAATTCCTTATGAGGTCTTTCTTCATCAACCTTTTTCTTAAAATTAGGATCATCTACAGTAAATGTCCGGGCTAAATAGAGCCCCTCTTCAGTAATTCCAAATATAATCTCTGCTCGAGTTTCACTTAAAAGTTCATATTTAATCACATGATGAGGGAAAATAGGGTTCAGATTTCCAGATTTGATATTTTTTTCAGGATATCGAAAATAGATTGCCTTGGATGCTCCTTTTTCTTTTAAGAGATTGGAGACTTTTTTATTTAAGAATTGTAAGAAGTGCTTAACTAATACGTTTTTATAATAGGGATCATCAAAGAAATTGGGGTAAATTGAGACAGTAAAGAACATACTTTTATTCTCGATTTTAGGAAAGATCTCCTCCAATCTCTGATCTAAAACTTTTAAAATCTCTTTTCTCGCCCTCTTTAGTTCATTATATTCATCAATCTGAGTAGGAAAGGCAGTTTTCAGAATATAAGAATTAAGAAAATCGTAAATTTCTCCGATTTTTTGAGTCCCCCCCAGAACGAATTGTAATTCTTGCAACTTGTTAATATAATATTCATTTTTATGTAATTTTTCAAATTCCACAACTGCTATATTTGCAGAATAATCAACTATCCTTCCTTTGAATTGTGGACTCTGTAAAACATTATCCAATTCTGCTAATGAGAGTTTCCAGTTTGAACCAAGTACAAAAGCATATTTTTCCATACCTTTCACTCGTTTGATAATATTTGATCAAATATCTTTTTTGCTATTATTTTTTAGAGCTAAAGCTAAAAAAAGCAATTTGAAATTTTAATAAAGATTAAAGTAGTAGGAGTTAGAACCCTTTAATAGCCGTGATTGAAGATTAATCTTCTTTTTCATCTTTTTCTTTGACATGAGGACCCCCTTCTTCTTCTGAAGGTTGCACATCGGAGGCTTCATCAACATCAATTGATAGTTCATACGTCTCTCCAGTAATTTCCTCTAGAGATTTTATGATGTCATAGAGGTCTTCCCTTTTTCTGGAGAATACCCTCTGCATTATTTGATCTTCGTCGGAGATCTCCTGTTCGAGTTTTTCTTTATATTCCTTTTTCTTTTTTAACTTTTCTAATTGATCTTTTGTGATCTCATCAATAATTTCTTTATAATTGTCCTTAAAATATTTTAAACTGACGTTGAGTATATCCGTTATGTTTTCCCAGTTTTGCTCCTCAATAATACTGTTAGCCCATAAATAAAGATCCTTAAATAAATTTATAGTAATTGTTTTCCAATTATATTCAACATCTGTGCTTTCTGTCAACCATTGAATCATATTAGCTATCAATCTATCGTTATCTAATGCATTAAAACCATACTCTCTTCCTAAACTTGAGAAAAAGGAAAGAGTACCCAAACCAACTACTTTTCCTTCATGATATTCAACTGAAGCTATTAACGGTACCTTTGGACTGTCTTCCTCTATCCATTTTTTTCCATTATATATCTCATGCCAACAATTTAATCCTCCTTGCAATATAACTTCGATTTCAAGATTCTCTTCTTCTTCCTCTATATATTCATAGACATTTAAGGAACAAGCACTGGAGAGAACAATCGCCTTTACTTGCTCAGTTATGCTATGTGGTTTAAAATCTCTAAAGATTGGTCTTTTTTGAAGACTAACATAGTTCATAGAGTCGGATATCTTGTCTGATACAAACTCAAATCCAAATCTTTGTGTTAAATCATTTAGATTTGTTCTATTGGAATAATCTCCTCCTCCTGAGCTTATTACTAATAGAGACCCTCCTTGTTTAACATATTCCTCTAAATTATCTAGTTCTTTCTCATCTAAAGTTTTATTTCTTGGAGTTGATACTATAATCGCATCATATTTTTTTAATTTCTCTAAGGAATCGAATCCTGCTTGAATTCGCCCCAATTTATATCCTGAATTGAATAAATATTGGGTAAACTCGGAATAACTGGACGATTCCATTACTAATTTATTATTATGAGAGTAATCAAATGCTATTGCTACTTTACTAATCATAATTTTTATTCAACTGATTAAAATAACTTTTCTATACATATTTTCTCTTGTATCTATTAATATATCTCTTACTTTTATTTTAGATTATTGTTTTTTACTAGAATATCGATAATAGTATGGAATAAATTTGGTCCATAACTTTTTACAAAACGTTTTTCGAGGAGCGAGGCTTCATACCCTTGATTTTTGGCTATTTCCTCAAATTCATGAAATAATTCTATATAATCATCTTTATCAACAACACCTTCATAATGGTATATGGTTCCTGAATTAATTACTAAGGATAAGGCAGGTTTGATGAAATCTTTTGGGGCGGGAAAAACTCCCATCACTACTCTATCCGATCTAATGCCCTTATTGCTTAATTTTACCACTTCTTCCTTACTATCTCCTAAGATAGGAATAATTTTATCTTCTAAATCATTTAATTTTATATTTTCTACTAAGAATTCATATGCGAGAGGATTTAATTCGATACTATAGATTTTCTGAGCAGGGGAGAGTTTACCTAAAGGTAAAGAAAAATAACCAATCCCCGCAAACATATCAACTACCGTCTCTCCTTTCTCTACCAAAGTTGGCAAATATTTTCTCTCATACAGATTTCCTTGACTAAACATTATTTTAGTTATATCGAATTTATAGATTATCCCGTGCTCTTTATGTTCCACATTTGGGTCTTTATCACCTGCTAAGTATTCTATTTCTGGTTCTCTAAATTTTCCTTTAACTTTCCCCGTATTTAAGTAAATAGATCTGATATATGGCATCATCTCCAAGCAAGTTTCAGCAATCAACCTCTTTTTTTCCAATAATTCTGGCTTTAGTTTTAATATAATGACCTTTCCAACGGTCTGAAACCCGCTCGGAAGCAATGAACGTTCTTCTTCTGAAAGTTCTCCTTCAAGCCGCTCTTGAATCTTCTGTTTAAATCCCATACTGAGTATGTAAATTATTGGGTTGTTATTAAATTTGATACTATTCTTTCTATTCGCTACTTTTTTAGTATATAGTCTTTCTTGGACACTCTTTTTTACTAAGAATTTAAATCGTAAAATTTAGGATATCAATAAAAATCCAATAATTTAATATATATCCTTATCTAAAAATAAAAATATGAAATTTTGAATAATCAAAAATAGTGAAAAAAGTGACAAGTTTAAAAGATTTTCATGTAGATGAGAACAAGGTATGGTTTACTGAGGGATATTGGCCCGAGGGAGTACCGAAACAGATCTATGATATAGAAGGAGTTAAAGTAGAGCCCCTATATGATGGCTTCATAACAAATGCTAACGATAACGATTTATGGGAAGAGACTATCGCAATGGCCGTATTCGGCCCGCACATCGAAAAGATTACTTTTAGAGAGCTTATTGACAAAGCAAAACGATTCGGTACTTACTTATATGATTTAGGTGTGAGGAAAGGAGATGTAGTTGCAATAGATCTTCCTAACTCAATAAATTTCGTAATCGCATACATAGGTACCCAATATATCGGCGCCATTGTTGCGGGTGTCAATCCAACATATAAGCCTATGGAGCTCCATCACGAGTTAAAAATTACTGATGCCAAAGTATTAGTTTTAATGGACGCGCTTTATCTCCTTGTGAAAAATACCTTACCGAAAACAAACGTAGAGCATATTATTCCAACGAATCTCCTCGATTTTGTTAATGTACCTGACAAAATGTTTGAACTCTTAAGGGATAAAGTTCCAGATTTTCAAGATAAGATTCCGGATGAAGGAGAAACATATAAAGTTCACCGAATGAAGCAAATAATTGAAAATGCAGAGCCTAAAGAAATAGAGGTGGATATAGATCCATGGAAGGATCCCGCAGTCCTTTTGATGACTGGAGGAACCACGGGATTGCCGAAGGCCGCAATGCTAAGCCATGCAAACCTAATCTCTAACCTGTATCAAATGAAGCCTTGGACGAATTTAGAAGTTGGAATGATTACCATTGGATCAATACCATTTTTCCATAGTTTCGGGATGACTTGTGTAATGAATGGAGCAACCTCTCTGGGAATGAAAATGCTCCTCTTTCCTAAACCTCCCGAGGAGGAAGATCTCTGCAAAACGATTAAAAAGTTAGATGCTCCTCAAGGAATTATGTATACGGGAGTAGAAATGTTATTTAAGCGTTTAACCGATTTTGTAGATGAATTAGGGGAGAAGAAATTTAAAAGACGATACGATTTCCATGAGAAATTAACTTATGCCACCCAAGGAGCTGGACCACTTCATGATTATGTAAGGGAGCCATTCGAAGAAATCTTTTGTCCTATAAGGGTTGGATATGGATTAACGGAAACATCTCCTGTGGTATCAATAGCACCTTTCTGGGGACCAAACAAAACAGGAAAGATCGGACTTCCTATTCCGGGGACAGATTGGGCAATATTTGACGCGAATGATTTTGAAGCAGGTCCAATATGTGATGGAACCAAAGAAAGAGGTAACTTTGGAGTAGAGCATACAGGAGAGATT
Organism: uncultured archaeon; assembly: GCA_964653985.1. GTDB lineage: Archaea > Asgardarchaeota > Lokiarchaeia > Sigyniarchaeales > SOKP01 > CAZZIC01. Next base: position 19,866 of record CAZZIC010000038.1, read on the forward strand.
TGTGTTGCAGGACCGCAAGTAATGCTTGGATATAAAGGTGAACAGAAGGAACAAGAAGATAATATAAAGCATTGGGGAGGTAAACGCTGGCTTCTCACTGGAGATATCGGTTTTATGGATGAAAATGGATTTTGTGAAATTAGAGACCGAAAAAAATCCTTAATAAAAGTGTCTGGACATTCTGTGTTTCCAAAAGAAGTGGAAGAATTAATGGGTCATCATGAAATGGTTGATGAAGTAGCTGTTGCGGGCTTACCCGACGAACATAGAGGAGAAATTGCCAAAGCTTGGGTAGTTTTAAAAGAGGGATACAAGGAAGGAGAAGATATTACATCTGATGAGTTAAAAGAGTGGTGCTATGAAAACTTCGCTAAATGGAAGACTCCTAGTTATATTGAATTTGTAAAGAAACTTCCAGTAAGTATGACAGGTAAGGTTCAGAGATTGGAGCTCCAGCAAAAGGATATTAAGAGAATGGAAAAAGGAAGAGATATAAAAGGGTAAACCTACACATTTATTCATTAATATATTGAGTAATTTTTTTTTATTTTTTTTATAATAAATATTCTATATATTTAGTCTTATTTTTTTTTATATTAAACACACTCCTATAGTAAAATTCATTCCCCTTTTGTTTTAATATTTAGAAAAAGTACAAATGATGAATAGGATCTCTCACTCTCAGAAATTTTATAACATTAGAACAATTTTCTAAATGAAATAAATGGAAGTAGGAAGATGAGTTCACCTTTAAAACCGAATTCAAACGGAAAATTACAATTTCTTAAAAAGAATATTGTGATTATTTCCATAGCTTTAATTATCGCACTTTTTGTTATCTTAGCATTCCTTGGAGTAAATTTTGGTCAGTGGTTAGCAAACGTAGTTTTTACGTATTATGAGGAATTCGGAGATTTTGGCATATATCTCGGAATATTTCTGATAAGCATCTTTGGTAATATTACAATTATCTTTCCAGTTCCCTATGTAGTTGCGCTCATAGTAGTTTCTGCGATTATCCCCGGAGTCAATCCGATATTCATAGGCATTATGGGTGCCTTAGGTGCGAGTATTGGAGAGATCTCTGCATGGCTTATTGGAAGGGGTGGACAAGAAGCAATTGGTCATAGTAATAATATCGAAAGAATGAAGTCTTACGTTGAAAAGGGCTGGGCGCCCATCCTTATATTCATTTTTGCCGCCACTCCGTTGCCCGATGATGCGTTTCTCATAGTTTTAGGGATTGCAGGATACGGAATACTTAAAGCCCTATTCTTTTGTTTTTTAGGAAAATTTGTACTCTGTTTTTTATGTAGCGCTCTTCCTCTTTGGTTTGCTGATACACAGATTGGTGATTTTTTTTTTGGGATTTTTGGAATTGATCTTGAAGCAGCGAGATCAGGGATTGTACCCCCTAGCACCCCCGAAGATATTATTTTAAGTTCAATCATGTGGAGCGTAACCATTGTCGTACTTTTATTAATTGTGTATGTAGATTGGGGTTCATTACTAAAGAAAATAAAAATTTTCGAGAAAAAGAAAGAGAAAAAGAAAAATCAAGAGAATGATTGAATTTCCTTGAGAGTAAATAAGTATCGTCAAATTAATTATCATTTATCTTAAAATTAAAAGCATTTTTTTAACCTATTATTAAGAAACCTTTATAATATTCCTTAACAGAATCTTATATTATGAATGAAACTAATCATTCAACTAGGGATATTAAAAATAAATCGAGTGATAGAACAAAGAAATATTTTATCTATCTTTTCATCATTCTGATTTTCGTACAAATTATGGATGCTTATACTACAACTTATACTGCTATTTTTCCCTCTAAGATAATCGAAGAATTCTTATCAGGATATTCTGTAAATGAAGCAAACGCAATCTATGCTATCTGTGTAGGTATAGCTACCACAGGCATGTATTTTGTCTTTATTACTCAATACCTTGCAGATAAGATTGGAAGGAAGTATATGTTAGCTTTTACTACCTTTGGAATGGGCTTTTCCGCATTACTTTTGGCACTATCTACAAGTATTGTAATGTTCACGATCTTTCTATTCTGTACATATCTCTTCTTTAGTACAGATATGTGGCTAATTTATATAAATGAGGAATCTCCTGCAGAAAAGAAAGGATATTATTCAAACCTATTACTAACATTTGGAATTGCAGGTCCCATATTGATGCCTGTATTTCGCTCCATTTTTATAACGGAGAACTCTCCCGTTGGATCTTGGCGTGGAATGACCCTATTTCCGATACTTGTGGGAATTCCCTTATCGATAATAATCCTTATTACGTTTAAGGAGACTCGTATTTACGAAAAATATCGTCAAGAGGAAAATTTAGCAGGCAGAAGTCCCGTTTTACTTAAGGACAATATTAGAGCGTTATTCCAATCAGAAAAAAAAGCAGAATATAAAATCGTTCTTATAATGTCTTTTTTCACAGGATTGAATTTTATTTTCTTGCAAATGGCAGAAAGCTTTATTCAGTCAGAAACAGACTTACAAGAATCACAAGTAAATCTCGCAATATTGATGGTTGCTTTAAGTGTTATTATTGGATATTTGTCAACAGGCGCATTAGCAGATCGAATAGGGAGAGTTCCGTTGATTTATGTTTTTTCTGTAATGATGCCAATTGCCTCAATATTTTTATATATTGGATCAACTCTTACCTTAGCCCAAGGAGCTTTTATAATTGTAGTTTTAGGGATCTGTTTAGGATATGTGGCATTTAACAATGTAAATATACTCCTTCGAATTGTTATGTTTGAGATTACCCCTACTGAGAGAAGAGCAACAGCTGGAGGCACCCGCCTTCTTATTTTTGCCTTAGGAATGACAACTGGGTTTATTATTGGAAGTGCGTTTACTCTCTTTCTGGGACTTGGAGTTGCATTTATCGTGTTAAGCATCCCATTACTCATAAATGTGTTTTTAACTAAAAAATACATAAAAGAAACGAAAGGAACAGATTTAAAAGAAGTAAAATAAGGGATTTTTGGAACTTAAAACAATTTCTAAATTTCCTCTTTTTTTTTTGAAGCTTAATTAACTTTTCTTTAAACAGCTGTAATGTAATGAACTATTTTTTTAAAAAATGGAACTTCTAAAATAAAAGAAAAAATAAATTTAAATAATGATTCAAAGGCAGCTATGCATTATTCATTTAATCTCGCGTAAATATCCCCCATATTTTCATAAATATTCAAGTATTCTGAAAATAGAGTATCATAAATCTTTCTGTTCTCTGGGTTTGGGCTAAAGATATTAGAATATTCTATATATTTTGAGATATGAGGCCATTCAATATATCCTAATCCAACAGAGGCGATGAATGCCGCACCACGTGCATTTGCTTGGATTGGGTTTTTTACTTGTTTAATCTTTCGGTTGAGTATGTCTGCAAAAATTTGACACCATATATCCGATTGACCTCCGCCACCGATAATACTCAATTCTGGCATAACATGTCCATTCTGAATAAGCCCCGGTCTCTCCTTTTTAACCCATTTTTCAATGAATTTTTCCACATACATCAGGAGCCATCTTACATTATAAGCGACACCCTCAAATATTGCTCTAATGATATGTTCTCTATTCATCTCTAAAGAAAGGTTATACAATCCTCCTCTGATTGTATGATCATCTACAGGTCCTCTCTCTCCTATGAGCCAAGGTGTGAAGATTAACCCATTACTGCCAGGTTCAATCCCTTCCACAATCTTATCAAAAATTTTATACACATCGGGTACAGACTCTTCTTGTAAAAGTTCATCTTTATGATAAAGTATTTTATCTCTTAGGAATGTTAAAGCCCCTCCAGCCGTTTCTTGCTCATTTGCGAGCATATATTTTCCAGGAATTGCCGAAGGAACGCTTGCCATATTATGGGCGATATCTGTTTTCTTATAGGGAATGTGACAACTAAGCCAATCTGAAGTTCCAATATAGATATATCCTTCATAATCCCGTACTGCTCCCGAACCAATGTTTGCGGAATGGACATCCGGGGCTCCCATGACTACTTTTGTGTCCTTTTTTAACCCTAACTGGTCAGCAACTTCTTTTTTTAATGGTCCTAACACTTCCGTTGACCATTTAAGATCTTTTGGGAGTTTTTCAGAATCAATCCCGAATTTTTTGATTAATTTGTTAGAGTAAGTTATATTGTTAATGTCCCTAATATCTGTTATCCAATGTAGTTGAATTGACGCATAGGATGCCGCAATTTTGCCTGTAAGTTTATAGTTAATATAATCTTGAGGTTCTAAAAATTTATAAGTGTTTTTGTATATCTCTGGCTTTTCTCCTTGTAACCACATAATGTTCGCTATGGGGTCCTTCCCATGATGTCCTGGTCCTCCACCAGTCCTTTTAATAAGGCTTAACATCTTTAGAATATTATATCCATCCACTTTAAGGAGCCCAGAATGGAATTTTTTCATATATTTTGAGCCTCTTGTATCCATCCAGATTATAGCATTCATAAGGGAGTTTCCATCCTTATCAATTGGTACTGTTCCGCTCCACTGACTGGAATTACAAACTCCAACTATATCTTCAGTGGGTACATTCGAATCGTTAATAACCCTTTGCGTCGCTTTAACAATTGCTTTCCACCACTCATTGGGGTCCTGTTCCGCTTTTCCGCCTTTAGATACATACAGAGGTACTTCTTCAAATGCCCAATTGACTATATCACCGAAAACGGAGCATAAGGAGGCTTTAGGACCGCTAGTCCCGTGATCTATCGCTAAAACATATTTCCTTGCTCTTGACATAGATATAAATAATGAAGAATTTATTTATTAATTTTCTTTGAAAAGAAAAAATCTATAGGCATCTCATTATAAACAATATAACCTGAGCAAAAAGAAGTATCAGAATTATTTTTTGAATTCACCTTGTCAAGTCAAATGTTAAAATAGATTTCTTTAATAAATAAAATTTTACATTTCTCATTTAATATCAATTTTTTTATAAAGATTCTCTTTTTGAACCTTATATAGATTGTATATTTTGTAATTTTCGGAAAATATATTTTTTATTCGTAGACATTATAGTTAATACTAATGTTCTAAGTCTTAATTAATGTTTATTTATTCAAAATGAAACCGATTTCTTAGCATCTCAATTTAATAAAATAAAATTTCTTCAAATTTCTTTTCTGAATTTATAGATACGAACTAAGAATTTTTTTTTAAGGCAATTTCTTTTTAATGAACCTTCCATTATGTAGAATTATACAATCACAATATTTAGAGGTAAAAAAGTAATGAGTACAAACATGGATTATGAAACTCAAATTAAAAAGATTGATAATATCGTTAACTCTCCTATGAAGGAGTTTAGGCCAGATGAATTGAAGGCAATCGTTGAACGGTATGAAAAAAATCATATTAAGTCCAAAGAAGCTTTTGAACGAGCGAGAAAAACCATTCCGGGAGGAGTAGAACATAATCTTGCATTCAATTATCCCTTTCCATTAGAGTCCAAAAAGGTTTGGGATTGTTATATGCAAACTGTTGATGATGTAGTTCTTACTGATTATCTGATGTGCGGAGGACCTATTATTTTAGGTCATAATTATAAGCCGCTGACAGAAAAAGTCATTCAAGTCATAGAAGAATATGGCTCTTGTCATGGAGTTACAAATGAATATGAATATTTAGCCGCGGAACAGCTCCAAAAACACTTTCCCTCTTGTGAAAAAGTACGCTGGTTACAATCTGGGACAGAAGCAGATATGCTTGCTTTAAGAATCGCTAGAGTATATACGGGAAATAAACATGTTATAAAAGTAGGTGGAAGTTATCACGGATGGGGAGATCAACTTGTCTATGACTTACATATCCCAGGAACAAAAAGAATGGAATCCCACGGAATCCCAAAACCCATATTTAAATATATCGATTCAGTCCCTCCTAACGACATTGAAACATTAAGAGAGATGTTCAAAGAGAAGAGAAGAGTGGCAGCGGTTATTGTTGAACCAATGGGAGGAGAATCTGGAGCAATACCCGTCAAACCAGGTTTTAATAAGGAAGTTGAGGAGCTTTGCCATGAGAATGATGCTCTTATGATTTCTGATGAGGTAGTATGCGCTTTCAGATTGAATATGGGGGGAGGTCAAAAACACTTTGGATATGACCCTGATATTTCTGTATTCGGAAAGATTGTAGGGCATGGCTATCCTTCTGCTGCTGCTATAGGAGGCAACGAGGATGTCTTAAATACAGTCGCCGCCGGTGTTGGCGGAGGTTCAAAAAGAGCGTATTGCGGAGGAACATTAGCCGCAAATCCTTTAACGTGTGCTGCCGCATATCATGCAATTAAATTGGTAGAAGAGACAAATGCGACAGAAATCGCAGGAAAAGCCGCGACAAGACTTTCCAATGGAATTAATGAAGTATGTGAGAAACATGGCTTACCTTGGTTTTCATACAATTATAATGCAACGGTTCATTTCCATTCCAGTGCCGTTTTTGGGATAGATATAACTGACCCGCAACAAGCTCCCGAGATAAAGGAAAGAAAAGAATTTATGGAACATATGGGAGCCGCTCTTGTTGATCAAGATATTATCTCTGTAGCTGGAAGTAGATTTTATACGTGTATCCAACACACTGATGATATAATTGATGAAACCATCGAAAAGATAGATAAAATTTGCCAAAAAGTTAAGTAAATAACCTTTTTATTCTTTATTTTATTCATCATTAAACTCGTACTCATCTTGTCTTTAATCGGCAATATGTGTTTTTAAATAAGTTAAAATGAACTCTTAAATAATCTGAGAACAATATTTTTCTTAGAAAGATTCTAAATATTTAGAAATAATGGAAACTGTTAAAATGAAAATCGTAGTGTTTGAACCCCATCCGGATGATTTGTTGTTTGGACCAGGCCCTTTAATCTTTGATTGGATTAAAGAAGGCCATGAAATTCATGTAATAACTATAACTGATGGGAGGGCGTTTTTTCGTGGGATGAGAAAGCCCCCGGAAGAGGTAAAAAAGATGTCTGAAGATGATGTCGCAGAAATGCGGATTAGTGAAGCCAAGAAAGCAATAGAGTTTTTAAATTTACCCGAAGAAAATCATCATCTTCTCTACTTTCATGATGCTGACGGTCAAAAGTATGTTGAAGAAGCAAAAGAGAAGGTAAAACCATTCTTAGACGATGTTGATCGGATTGTCTTACCCAGCGATAATAATGGGCATGCAGACCACCAAGCAACTCACGACATAGCTATTAAAGCAGCTAAAGAGCTGGAATTGGAAGATGTTGAATTCTTAGTCTATTTCATTCCTTCTTACGGTAAATTCAAGGAAGATTCTAAAGAAAAGCAATTCATGAAAAAAATTGATGATGATCTACAATCGAAATTAAAACAATGGCTTAAAATCTATCAATCACAAAAATTATCTAAATATACTTGGAAAATGTTTAAGTGGTTTCTCAATAATGTAAACGAGAGAATCTATGGAAGATTTAAATACAAGGATATTGAAAAATATTATAATATCTAATTTACTTTATCAATTTCTTTTCTTATTAATAACCTATCTTTTCTTTTAATTAATTATCTTTAAATTTTGAATATAGGTAAGTAAATTCAATAGTATTTCTTCGGGATCTTTTCGCATTATCCCAACCAAATTTTTGAGTAAATATTTTTCTAAGTTATGAAGAGATTTTTCAAATTCTAATCTATTATCAGTAGTCTTAATTAGACGATTCTTCGAATTCTATTATAATTCATATATTAGCTATAAAATCTTCCTTATCAATGATGGAGATAAGGATTTAAAGGGATAAAATTAAAAACTCAAAACTATTTGTGTAAAATATATTAATCTAGTTAATCTAGTTCAATCACAAGATTTACTTTATTTTGTATGAATAACAAGCAAAAAATAGAAAATGCTGCTCAGATTATAAAGAACTCCAATAACATTGTTGTATTTACTGGAGCGGGTATCTCAACTGAATCTGGCATAGACGATTTTCGAAGTGAAGGGGGCCTCTGGGATAGATATGATCCTGCAATTCATGCAAACTATTACTATTTTTTAAAAGATCCAAAACCATTTTGGGAAATGCATAATGAATTAATGAAAGTGTTAACAGAAGCTGAGCCTAATCCCGCTCATTATGCCATCGTAGAACTAGAAAAGTTAGGGAAGGTAAAAGCAATTATAACTCAAAATGTAGATATGCTCCACCAAAGGGGAGGAAGTGGAGCTCATGAGGATGTCTCGATCTATGAATTGCATGGTTCCTATGACACTTTAGAATGTATTAAATGTGGAAAGGAATGGGATTATCAAGAAATAGATACAACTAAAAAAGACTTTCCGCAATGTGATGAGTGTTCAGGTTTCATCAAACCTAAAGTAATTTTATTCGGTGAATCTCTTCCTCCAAATGTTATGGAAGGTGCGATGAATGCTCTCATTAAAGCAGATTGTTTTATTCTCGTAGGAAGCTCCCTTGCGGTCTCACCCGCTAATTCTTTACCAGCTTTAGCAAAGAAAAACAATGCACAATTAATTTATATAAATAAAAGCTCAACGACGATGGACAATTTGGCGGATGTTTTCATAAAGGGAAAAGCCTCTAAAATACTAACTGAATTGGTAAAAAGAGTAAAAAATCAAACTGAATAAGATTATTAGATTTTAAATAATTTTTTTAAAAGAAAAAAGATATTCTCTTTCCTCTTTAAGGGTATTTATTGATATTAAGAATCTAATTGTCAAAGAAATATTTTAGAAAAATTACGTTTTATAATTCTCTTTAACTCATTAAGAGTAATTTCTGAAATTTCTGCGGCTTTTTTATAAGTTTCAATGACATCAATAGGAAGACTATTTCCAGAATCATGAACCAGAGATGCAGCATACGGCGCATCAGTTTCTATTAATAAACGATTTAACGGTATTGTCAGAAAAACTTTCTTCAATCTTTCATCTTGTAAATGTCTATTTGCTATAGAAAAATAACACTTTAAATCTATTAACTCATCAATTACAGGTATTACCAAATCCACACCGTGAATTAGGATAGGAACTTCATAAGCTCTTTTAAGATTTAGAATTTTTGATAAATCATAATCAGCCTTAGAGGAATGAATTATTAAAGGTAAATTATATTGGACCAACAAGGGTATGATTTCAAGAAAAAATTGGCCGAATGGAGTAAAATAGCCGAAGACTTCAAAAGAGCAGTCGATAGAGGAGAGA
>CAZZIC010000039.1:0-27147 GCA_964653985.1 uncultured archaeon
GCTACGGGAGCGTATCCGCTGGTAAACCTTCTGTAAATTTCGTCCTTAAACTTTTGTCTTGCTTTACGGTCTCCCAATTTGGCTAGCTCTTTTAATATCGGAAACGCTAACCTCATGTCTAAAAGTCTTGCGTCATACCCCGATTCCTCCCACGCTTGAAGAGAACTACAATGTGCCCAAAACTCCTCTTCAAGGGTAATTTCTATAGTATTCTGTTTATCATATTCGATAAGCTCTTGTTCCACTTGTTCTTGGGTAAGACCATATTCTTCGGCAAGCTCGATGAACTCGTCCATAGAATTAATCTGCTCAAGGCTGTCAATCTTTTTTTTTGGGATATTCATAACTAACAATTTACACTGGTTCAGGAGCTTCTCTCCCACGAATATTTGGGTTTTCCCTTCCAATAACTTAAGAGAAAGATGCTCATTGACTTTATACGTTAAAGTGCATTGCTCGTTCAATTCTTTATCCTGCAGAATTTTGTTTCTTTATTTATTATAGTATATCCGTAGTAAAGTACTTAAATTTATTTAAAAATTCTTTATCTTACTTTATCTTCATTATAACTCTTCTTAAAAGTATTAGGTCATTTTAAACGAGATTTTATTAATCTAATCGTTCTATTTATATACTTTGTACGCTGAATACTACATACTCTTCTAACTTGTTTATAGTTAAATGTTTTCGCCAAGGCGTGCAAATAAGAAATATTATAAAGAATTGAGACATTTTCATTATTCCTCATAAAAAGATTGTTTAATTCATTTTTTATCTCTGTTCTTTTAATTGAAGATTTGTATTGCTTGAGTTTTCTATAAATTGTCTTCAAAGAGTTTTGAAAATGAACTTCACGAATTTTACTAATAAGTGTATTTAACAAGATGGTATAGAAGATTACAGAGTTTTCCCTAGAATAGTCAAGATTTTGTTCTAAACTTTCTATCTTTTGTTCTAATTCATAATTAATTTCTTTAATCAGTGACTGTGTAATTCCTTGAATCTTTTCAAATTTGTTTAAAAATTTTAAATATTGTTTATTCATGAACAGTTCAATATTTTCATTAAATAAATCCTTAAATTTTGAAATTATCTGACCTGAATATTGGATTTTGACCTGAATTTCAGGAGTTCTTCCCATAATTATATCTTTTCCATCTAAATAAAACTGTTGATGAACCAAATGATCTGTAGCATTATTTAGATCTCTTACTAGTTGATTTTTCTGAATTAAGTAACACCCCTACTTTATTAGAATAAATATCCAATATCAACATATAAATACGAATTTTTATTTGTTTCCTTTTAAAATATGTTGAAAAATTTTCAGAAAACGAATTCTTCTTAAAACATTTTTTTCTTAATTTCAAGTATAGATCAATTCTTCAAATCTCAAATCTAAGAATAGTATCTAGGTATTCTTTCCTGATATCTATATAACTTCGGTATAGATTAAAAAAGAGAATAAAAAAAGATTATGTTTTCTCCATTGATTTTCCCGACAGTTTCTTATAATGGTTCAATACTGCTTGCCGGGCAGCATAAACGAAAGCTCTCTTTACATTTACACCGGTAATCGCGATTGTTTCATAGATTAAACAATGGTCCAATTTTGCAGTATCCAAAACTTGTCTAATCTTTGAAACTTCAACAATGTCTTCTAGGTCTCGCTTATTTGCTAAAACAACCATTGGTACTTCTGGAGGATCTGCCATACTTTTAGGTATTAGTTTGTCTCCGTAGAATTTAAGCAATTCCTTTAGAGACCAGATATTCTCTTCCCATTGGTCAATTAAGGAATCCCAAACAAATATTACGGCATCTGTTCCTTTAAGTACGGTTTGACGTTGAAACTTATGTCGCCTTTGTCCTGCAACAGTATAGACTTGAAAAACTACATTCGAGACTCTAGCAACTACACGATCGAAAAACAGCGTTCTCCCCGTTGGATCTTGGATCTGCTGCATGTCTCCGCTTGCAAGTCCTTCCCGGTTATACACCCATTCGAGTGCGGTGGTTTTTCCTCCTAAGCTAGGTCCATAAAAGCAGATTTTGAATACGAGAGTTCCATCTCCACGACGGCTTGGCATTATTTTGTACCTTGTTTAATAATTTTTAGAAAATTAAAAAATTTAAAATTTGTATATAAAATCTATCGGCTACGTGAATTTAAAAATATGGTATTCTAAATTTCGACAAAATATTGATGAGCTTTTCAAACAAATTTAATTTTTTAATTTTTACTATGAAAAGTTATATGAGAAAAAATAAGAATTTTTGTATTTCTATTCTTTCAGCGTCTTATATCCCATCTTTTTCAAGAATAACATCACTATATTCTCGAAAGTCTAATGATACTAGTCTTTAATATTAACCCTATTAACCCTATATCTTTCTATTTTTGACCTTTCTGATTTAGATTAAAATCTATAGCAAACATTTTTATTAATGTAGTGACGTTATTTTTTTAGTACTTCTTAATTATCACTAACAATTTTAAAGTGATTAAATAGTGAAATAATATGAAATCTAAAAAAAAGATAAGTTTTATTATAATTACGGCTTTACTCTTCATTTCAATGATATCATCCTCGCAAATGGGAGTGGCTTATGGAGAGGAGATCTTTGGACATAATTTACAAGAGGAAAAGTGGTCTCTTATTTATGATTTTGCCGGATCACATATAGTCTCTGATCCAAATCCGGGCCCTCTTAGTGGAAAGATTACTGAAGGTTCTGATGATGACAATCCTAATATTGATTCAAACTTCTTTATTGCCTATAACAACTTTCAGAACGTACAAAGTTTATATTTAGCAATGCAAAACTTTACATGGGATATTGAGGATTCGGATGCTCATTTGTATGGTTCTGCGCCTTATCAATTGTTACTTCAACATTTTCGTCCTCCAGGTCAATCGCAATATCATATATTCATAGAAAACTGGTTTGATGGATTATTGGCATATAGAGAAATTGGGGATGATGCGGTAAAGAACGATGTTCCTGATGAGGGGGATGCACTTTATCTCGGATGGTCATATTACAGTGAATTTCATAAATGGTTGGTAAACAGTATTTTTAATCTAACTGCTAATAATATTCCTGACTTTGCGTTTATAGATGATGAAAAAGGAACCGGAACACCACTTCATATCACAGAAGTTGAAGAAGGTGTTTATAAATATGGGATTACGTATGAAAATATCTTCATTTTATGGAAAAAATTAAACATTACAGAAGGATTAGATAATACGGTTACTGGGATTGATGTTATAAATCGCTGCTCGGCCTTTGGTATCTTATCTGAATTAACCTTTGAATTTGTCGTTAGGCTGGAAGAGAGTGAAATAGAGGGTCTTTCCGAGGTTACTACCACAACAGAATATGATATCGGAGAAATGGAAGAGTTTTGGGTGTTAGGAGACAATCAAGAAACTGCTAATGGTTTCGGTGGGGAGTCTTATGAATTGACGGATAATAGTGACAGTTTTAACATCAATATCGGTTATTATAATGATACTGCAGTGAGAAATAGAATTAGCGGAAATGAAACTGCTGGAATTCCTGGGTTTAGTCTTGCCGTATTAAACCATGCAAATATTATTGTTGTTGATAGAGAAAATCCTGGGGAAGATTATAGTGGAGGAACTGACTTTATTGATCAAACTGGAGACAGTCTAGGAGCATCTACAAAAAATATATCCGAAGCACAATATGATTTCCAAGATAATCCCGCTTATAAGCTTGATTTCTCGTCAAAGCCTAATTATACCCTAGATGGAGAAGCATCATATCCCGCTCCGACCAGAGTATTAAAAAATGAAGCCGTGAAATCAAATGTATCTCAACCGGGAAATTTCTTTTTAAAACTTAGATTAGCTCAATTAATCGCAAACGCGACGGGAGCAAGTGAAGCAGGATTCATAGAAAGGCTTCAGTTTTATAATCGAGTATTATCCTCATTGGGAGGGTCAAAATTTTTCTATTTGACATGCTTCCCTAAATGGTCTGGAGGTACAATTACACAGGATCCCGCTTTCTCAGTTTATGTACCTTCTCCAGAGACAGGCAGAAGAATTCCTGGATTTATAACGGGTATATTGGCTGTCGTTAGCTTGATTTCAATATCGGTGATACTGGTATATAAAAAACATAAGATAACATAATAATCTAAATATTTTTTTTAAACTTTTTTTTTTCCAATAATTTCTCCTTTTTTTTAGCTATCAAGAATTAAAGATTCAATTTTTTTTTCCAGAATTGAATTCGCTTTAGAAAATCTGCTTTCTGTCCCTCGTTTAACTGGTTCGAAATTGAGCTTAAATCTTGAGAAGATTTTTTAATAGTATCTAAAACTCTGGAGTATCCTATAACTTCTGAAATAGCATTTGAAAGGTTTTCTAGCATTTTGGATATCTCAATGCCTGTCAAGGAATCCAATTTTGATTCTATCAGTTTAAAATAATTAAGTATATCTTCAGTGGATTTTAAGTCCCCCATTAAATCTGAATTAATTGCATCCGAGGATGTTTTCGCTTGAGGAGGAACAGCCTTTTCTTGTTTAATTGGCTTTTCCTTTTGCTTTGTATCTTTTTTTTCAGATGGTTTTTTTATCTCATGAGACTTTAATAGATTCATTACAGATTTAGACTTATTATCTGCTTTTATTTCTCCTGATTTTTGTTGTTTTGTTATTTCAGGAAAGATTTGCTTTTCTGGTTTCGTAGATTTTGGTATTTCAGCTTTTTTCTTAGTTTTTATAGTAGATTGGCTTTTTTCAGAAGAGATTTTTTCGCCCCTTGCCTTTTTCGTTCTTGGAACCATTTTTTGGGAGGCGACCCATGCATCCTCCAAAATAGGAACAAAAATTTTGATATCCTCTTCAACAACGCTTCCTATACCTCCAATCTCGATTTTCTCTTTCCCTTTCACTTCAGTTCTGGAGATCACACATAAAATTACCTCTTCATGGTCGCGGTTAATACCCCAAATATTTTTCAATTCACGATGTCTATAAGAGACGTTATGCATATCATCTAATTGGTCTAAGACTTCATTATGGGTTTCTAATGATGTATCGATGAAACTAGCAATCCTAATATTCACATGTGTCGGACAGCTTCTAATGGCCACAGGATCTATATCTGTGATCTCTGGAGCAACAATTAATACACGCATCTTTGCTTTTGTAAGTAATTCGTTTATATGAGACTTCACGCTTTCAATGGATCGTATAAACCAAATGTCTTTCATGGTATAAACTGAAACTTGTTTTGCTTGCTCCCAAAATTGTTTCGTTGTTGTTTCACTAATTTCTAACCTCTCTGTAATGTCATGCAAAACATTTCTCAGAGTACTTATAACTCTGGTTGAGAAGATTTCTTTCAAATCTCCAAAAGATTGAAGGATATTTTCTGAAATTCCTTCAATTCTTACTTTTGCTTCAGAGACTAAGGAATTAAAGTTCTCAGAAGTATCTGTAAATACCTCTTTCACCTTTTCCCCCGATTGGATGGTATCATTTGTAATATTCTTAACACTTGTTCCCAATTCTTTAATTGATTCTTGAAGCTTTTTTAAAAACTTTTCATCAAATCTATTGGTAGTTTTCTTAAGGCTTTCTTCAGAAACATCTTCAATTTCTCCTAAATTTTCCTTTAGGTTATTTTCGGTATCCTCTAATCCTTTATTTAAAGATTTTTTAATAAGTCCCAGTTCTTTTTGAAGATTACTTCTAATATCATCTAACCAATCCTTAAAGACCTTATCAATAACCTTTTCTACTGTTTTTTGAACAATACCTAAGTGTAATTTACTTAAATTATTTTTTACTCTGTTTTTTATAGTTTGATAATCATCTTCTAAACTATTTATTTGTCCTTCTAAGATCATCGAAATATCAGAATTGATTTGATCAT
This sequence comes from uncultured archaeon, assembly GCA_964653985.1. Lineage (GTDB taxonomy): Archaea > Asgardarchaeota > Lokiarchaeia > Sigyniarchaeales > SOKP01 > CAZZIC01. The sequence goes on from CAZZIC010000039.1 coordinate 5,922, forward strand.
ATTTATTCTCTAATTCTTCAATCTGATCCTCCATGTTTTTGGATATTTCTTTATTCATTCTTTTAAATTCTTGCTCAAGATCTATCATTTGTTCATTAACCAATTCTTCAGTAGACTTTTCCAGATTTTTAAAATTAGCAGTGATTTTTTCAATCTTCAAAATCTTTTCTATTGATTTATTTATTATTCCTTCTTGCTCAGAAATTATTGAGAGCATTTTTTCTCTCATTTCATTTATGTATTTTGTATATTCCCTTAAATTTTTGACACCTTCTGCCTGAGTTTCAAGTTTTGAGAATGATTCTTCTAATTGAATAGGGGCAGTTTCTTTTATATTCTCAATATATCCTTGAAAATTTGATAATTGTTTGATTAATGCGGCATATGGCGGAATTGGAGTATAATGAGGGGTAACCCCAATGATTTCTTTATATAAACCCTTCTTCACGAATTTCCTGGCAATCTCTTGACACTCCTCTTTTGGTTTATCAATTAAAAGAGCCATTTCTCCAATAGAAATTACATCTCTCCCCGTACTTAAAAAATATAATTCAATCTCATCTTCTGAAAGCTCTAAATCTTTTAGAACTTCCTTTGCTAATTTCTTGGAATAGGAAATTTCTTGTTTATTTGAAACTTCACTTATTTCGAAATCAGAAACTTCCAAATTTCTGTCTAAATGAACTATTAATTTATGCGGATTTTCACCATGGATAATTTCCTTAGTGATCGGAAATTCTTTGGTGCTTTCGAACTCTTTTCTACTAATTTTCAATCCTAACTTTCTCAAACAAAGCTTACAAGTTAGCGTTATAATTATTTCATCCTTATCTCTAAACAAGTACACATTGATTTCACTTTATTTATATTTTATAAGATTAACTTCTCTTAAATTAAATTTCCTACGTATATTATTTATAAGCCTAATAGACTATTATCATTATATATAAATAAAATTATTGCTATTACTAAAAAAACTGAATAAAGGCTAATAGGAAATTGTTTAAAAAAAAACTAGAATCATTTTCAGTATTATTAAAAGAGTTTCTTAAGATCAACGATGATTTAGAAGCGGTAATTGTCTCTGATGCGGATGGGCTCATGATAGGGGGAGAAACCAGAAAAGATGTAGATATGGAACTTATTTCATTTTTAACTGCAGTAATAAATCCTACTATTGATAGGATCCGAAATGAATTTTCCTTTCGAGAATATGGAACTGCTAATTTCGATACTGAAAATCATAGACTTTTATTTGTCTCAGTTAATAAAAACACCACTTTGAGCCTTGTCATGGATGTAATGGCTCAGATTGATAATATTACTCCTTATGCATATTTTCTAGCAGAAAAAGTTGCCCAGATTCTTTCTGAAGATGAGATCGAATATTTTAAACTAACACTTCCAGATTTTGAAGTACATGGTTCTTATTTACAGCAAAGAGAGAGAATTAAGGAACAAATTTATGATGATAGTATAAAATCGGGAGCAACTTATGCTTTTAAATTTATAATAATTGGAGATCATCGAGTAGGAAAAACCTCCTTAGTCAGACAGTTTGTAGAAGAAAGATTTTCTAAGGATTACCGTGCCACAATTGGGTTAAATATTATAGCACATGAGTTTGAAGCTTTTAACAATACTATTAATTTAAATTTGTGGGACATAGGGGCACAGAAATATTTTAAGCGCTTTAGAAAGACGTATTATAAAGGTGCGCAAGCGGCCTTCATTGTATTTGACTTAAGTGATAGAGAAAGTTTTGATAATGTTAAACAATGGCACAACGAACTAAGAGATTTTATCGAGAATAAAGATTTGCCTATAGTGATAGTAGGTAATAAAAAAGATTTAGATGAACAGAGGGTAGTGAACAAAGAAGAAGCCATGGCGCTTGCTAAAGAATTATCCTCTATTTCTGAATTTTATGCTCCTTCTGATTTATCTGAGTATTCTGATTTATCAAATGTAAGTGAAGAGGCTCAATCAAGAATCTCTTACATAGAAACTAGTGCTTTAACAGGAGAAAATGTAGAAGATGCCTTTAAATTACTTTCATACCATTTTATTAGGAGATACCAACAGTTGGTAGAAGAAGAATACAAGAATGAAATTAGGAGAAATATTGATTCAATTTTAAAATATCAAGATAATTTAGTTTTAAATTTTGTAAGTGAGGATCCTATGTGGAGTCCAGCATTTCAAATAATGAATGAAATAAAAACCGGAGAAACACCTGAAAAACTTAAGGATAAAAAAGAAGCAAAAATATTCTCTTTTTCAAATGGACTAATAATAAAAAATTTCTCATTTGATTCTGTTACCTTAAATGAGGATGATGGAGTCTTTTTTATCTTAGATGCTAGAAAGGAAGGACACATCAATCAAAAATCCAATGATATGCTAAAGGATGTAATCAAAAAATTAAAAAAGAATAAGGTTATATCTATTGGAGTACGGATATCTGATAAAGTCAATTGGTCGGAACTGATGAAAGAATTTGAGATCTCTTCTCTTGCCGAAAAGGAAGAGATTTCTGTTTTATTTTTTAAAGTTGGGAAAGATTATAAAATGGATATCTTAAATAAACTAAATGTATTTGTTGATACTATTGAGAATCTTCAATTTAATTATTAAAAAAATTAATTGAAACAGAGTAAGAACCTTTAAAATTCAACTTTTTCAGGGTAAGCTACTTCTAATAAATTAAGCGCTTTTTTAGCAATTTCGCTTGTAATTTTATTCTCTCCTTCTTTAGTTCTGAAGGCTTTTCTGATTTTCGGAAGCAGATATTCCGGAAAAAATATTATTGGCTTTAAATCTGATAACAGAAACAACCATTCTCTTTCTTCAGTATCTTCTATTTCAACAATAATTTTTAGATCTAATAATTTTTTTAAGATCCCTCCTATGTCAGCGAAATCAGAGAATATTTTTGGAATCTTATCTTTAGGGTAGAATTTATTTCGCATAAGCACAAAATTATCATAAATATCGGGATCTAAGAGCAGAGATGCTAGTTCTTGAGTCTCTTCTAAAGATTGTTCTGTGGGATCATATTCTGAAAAATAATCAACACTAATTTTTTTATATCTCCTAAATAATTGTTCATTAAATTCTTTTAAATGTTCAAATAGTTCTCTGTTAGGCACTCTTATGAAGGCAATATCTTTAGTAAGAAAAAGATACTCCCCTTGAGAACGTACGATACCTGTCCTCTTATCTCGTTTTCCTTTGATCCAATCTCTTTTAATTAAATTTAGTTCTAAAAATGGCTCTAACAAAAGGTCCACATCAGGATTTTCTTTAACCCCCTCTAAAATCTCTCTCATTTCACTTTTTGAAACTGGTCGCTCTCTTAAGGTCTCCAGAATCTTTAGTCTGGATTCGTTAGTAAAAATTAAGGCTGCCTTTTGTAACTTGTCCAAATCTGATAATCTTTCAATTTGAAAGATGGTAAATTTGAGCTCTTTTTTAAGCTTTTGATTTATATTCTCTAATAATGATAATTGTTGAGTATTTTTTGCCTTGTTTAATGATTTAAAAATATCATCTAATCGATCTGCCATAGAACGAATCAATTTTTCAAATATGACTAATTCATCATTTAGAGAAAATAAGCATAGAATTATAAACTGGGATTCGTCTGATAATTGTTTAAAATAAGACATTACTTGATAGGGATTTTCCTTTAATCTTCCGCGGTAAAAACTTTCATGTTCTTCAGTAATTTCATGGGTTGTTGTTGTGTGCTGATAATATACCGAAAACAATCCACTTTTAGTTATTAATGAAGAATATTCCTCTTTTGAAAACTCTTCGTTATTAAACTCTAAATGCAAAGGTCTAAATTCAGGTTCAACCTCTCCTGTTTCTAATTCTTTTAAAATGAATTCATATGTTAATATTGCTTGGATCAAGATTTTAATCCTCTTTTTTATGTATTAAAATTTTTACTATTATCTTTATAATTCATTAAATATATTATCTGTTGAAAGCAATTTATATCTTAATATTTGAATTTTAAATTACTTTAAATTTTATAAAAATTATATTATAATGGATATTAAATATGAATTTATCTAATAGCTACAGTTTTAAAAAAAAACAAATTTATGTTCTACTCTTATTGTTCGGTTTTTTGTGTGGATTTCTTCTTTTATCTACAAATTTTGAGAAAGGAAACATCATAGATCAAGATCATGATAAGGATCAAATCGATTTCTCAGAAAACGAGGATCATAATAAATCTGATCTTAAAATACAATCAAACGGACTAGGACTCACGGGAATTGGAGAACCAAGGAATATAACAGAATTTGGAACTGGTTTTTTTGAGAACAATGATCTTGAGATCACTAATGATGAGAATGCAACGATAACAGTTCTAGATGGATGGGAAACTGAAACAACCTTACTTAACATAACCGAAATCTATGAATACAACAAATATTGGATGAATGAAACTTTTGATGAGGATCCCGATTCTGATCCGCATTGGTCAACAAATGATAAGCCAAGTGGTTTCGAATCCAATATCACCTATGCATATAATTACCTAGATTCCCCAGAATCCTCAATATTCATAAATCATACAAGTGATGGAAGTGAAATTTGGAATAATATTGAGACGTATTGGAATTTTACCTTTGAATTAGATCGTCATCGAATTCCGTTTAAGTATTGGTATATCACTTTTGATTATAAATTAGAAACAGTTGGGGATTGGTTGACAAGCGCTACCGGACCAGCTAGTTTATATTATAAAATATATGACGGTGAAGCTGTGGATCCTTCTGCAGAAATATCAATTGTAAAGCTACAAGATGCTACTTCTGGTACATGGAATTCCTCTTCGATCGATCCATTTACTCCAGAACTATATGACATCACGTATCCTAACAACATATCAATCACCATTGGAATTGATTTTGGTGGGGGTCCTACTTATGAACCTACCGGTTATTTAACTTCATATTTTGATAATATTACTTTAAACATCCCATCTATTCCAAAACCCTCGCAAATCGATCTAAACATAACCGATGTAGAAAATTCTGAAATGAAGGCTGTTAATGATATTGATTACGGAAAAGGAGATGCTCTTTTTTCAAATCCTATAACGGGTGATGGATCAAAGTATGAATTCCACTTTACTTCTAATTCAACTTCGGATGTTTTCGTTTTTACAGATATATTTGTAAACGCAACTAAAAAGAGTAAGTCTTTAACAGAATTAAAAGACTTGGGAACGGAATTTTCAGTCGAAAACAATTCCGACGTTATATGGACAATTCGATGCGAAGTAGATAATCCATCTTTGTTTAATTATGAAAACAGTTATTATTTTAATATCTCAAAGCCGTGGAACTGGAATGTGACCAATGTTTTCGATTCGGCTAATAATGACGTTTATTCCGAAGTGAAAGATACAACTGGAATTGGCAATGAAACGCTAATTATTAAGAATTCTGTAATAAATGGACCTGCATGGAGGATTATAGCAGAATCTTCGAATTATATATTAGATGCGAATATATGGAATTGGACTGGAGATGATTGGCATAAAGAAACTGAATTTAAGGTGGGAGATAAGATAAAAATTAATGCAACACTTAACTCTACGGATTCTAATCTGGGTTTTACTTTAACTGATACCAATTCGACTTTGTCGATTTATTATCCTAATGGTACAAAATGGCAACAAACAACTGAAAAAGTTGAATCAGAATATAACGGATATATTCAATTTTCGAATATTGTATTAGGGGCTTTGAATGCCTCTGCTGGTCAATACATTGCGCAGATTAATTGGACTAACAACGATCTCAATATTTCTCAAGCCGGGTTATTTGAATTAAAATTTAATGTAACTCACCACACGACTTTAAAACCCGAGAAAAACCAAGGAAATAACATCAAAAACGTATTTTCTGGAGATACAATATTGGTAAAAGTTAACTATAGCGACAGTGATACAGGTGAAGGGCTAAACCAAGCAACTGTAAATTATACAATCACACCCCCAGATGGAGGTCTCGAGGGAGTAATGGTACATCGTGGTGGAGGAGTTTACGATGCTGAAGTGGATACATCGGGATGGGAAAGTGGCAATTATACCGTGGCTGTCTCAGCAAGAAAAGAATATTATGAATCTCAATATAGTAGCTCATTAATTAATATTACAATCGTTTCTCGAACAACTCTTACTACTAATAGTACAAATGGGCTGGAACTACATTGGGGATCAAATGGCACAATAGGAATTCAATACAATATAACAGATGGATCAGGTATCGACGATGCAAATATTGATTGCAATTGGAACGGAGACTATCATATCTCCCCAAATGCATCAAAACCAGGTCATTATATAGTAGAAATTAACACCTCTAAGGTGGAAATAGATACTTATTCATTAATAATTAATGCCACAAAAACTGGATATTTAGATCAAGAGATAAGCGTTCCGATTAGAGTAAGACAAATATATACAAATATAAGTTATGAACAACCTCCAGAAGTTCCATATTTATCAAATGTGACTTTTGATGTACAATATGGTGATCTTGATAATAACGATTGGATAACCAATGCGGATATATCCATAAGTAACGATTCCCAATCTTTATATTGGGATGATAATATCTATTCTGTAAAGGAAAACCCTGAAAATTACTCACTTACCTTCAATTCTTCGATTTTTCGTGGAGGGGGTACTTACCAAATTTATATCACTGCCAATAAAACCAATCATTTAAACGCAACAACGAGAGTAAATATTTTTGTTGGAGATATCGGAACAAAAAGTTTAGAGATCTATATTAATGATGTTAATATAACAAGTAGTTTATCCTATACTACAACGGTTGAAAAATCATTAACAATCAAAGTAGAATATAATGATATATTAACTGACAAAGCTCTAACAGAAGCTACTGTTTCCCTCAGTAGTTCTACATTTGATACAAAAACCCTTTCCGATGATAGTGATGGAAACTTTACAACTGATGTTCCAATTAATACCACATCCGACTTAAATGCGGGAACTAATTTTCTTACAGTTTATGCTAATCAATCTGGATACGTTCCACAGACGGAAATAATCGCAATTCAAATAATTCAAAAGAGAACATATATGAACATCTTGTTAGATGAGGATTTAAAATCATCAGATCCCTCTATAAAAAAGACTTATAATGAGATTATTAATATTACTGTTAAGTATAATGACAATGATACTGGTGCCTTTATTAGGGATGCGACAGTAGAATTATCTGGAAGCTCCCTTCCGACCACAAAAATTAATCAACACTCAACCTATCCTCAATATTCCTTATTGTTGGAAACTTCAAAATTAGATCTAAGTGTTAATATTCTCACCATCTACGCTTATAAGGAAAATTATGAAGGGCTTACTCATCAAATAACAGTGCAAGTTGTAAAACGTCCAACTGATATCGAAGTGAAGTTAAATGGTAATAAATCCTTGCATAACAAAATTGAACTACCGATCCATCATGAACTGAATATTACAGTAAAATATTTTGATAATCTTAGCAATTCTCATATTTCCAATACATTAATGCAATTAGTAGGAGAAGGATCAAGATTCAATTTCACGGAAAACCAGAATTTAACTCAATACTCTATAAACATTAATACTAACCAACTTGATATTGGAATTCGTTTCTTAACAGTTTATATTGAAAAGGAAAATTATGAAGTTCATACACCGCTAATAGAAGTCCAAGTGAACAGAATAAGATCAAAAATCGGTCTTATTTCCCATAATGCAACTATTAACACTGAACCAGGAAAGACATTATCCTTAAACATATCTCTTAAAGATCTCGATAATAACATTTTAATAAAAAATGCTACTCTGAGATATACAGTTGAATTTGAACAAGCTGAAGTATTAGATCTCAATAATGATGGATATTATGAGATTTTATTATCCGACTTACCAGAAGGAACTTACACTTTAGTACTTACTGCATATGCTGGAGATGATTATGAGTTTAAACGTTTTGAAATTTTTCTTAACGTTATAAGGCCAGCAGAAGATACAACGCTTCTCGTTGTACTTAGTGTCCTTGGAATCGGTGCTGCTATAGGGAGTGGTGGGTATCTGATTGCTTACCAGCGAGTTTTAAAATATCCTCAACCGGTAAGAAAGATTCATAAATTCAAAAAAAATATAACAAAATCAAAATCACCCACTGTAAGCATACGTTCAAGAGATGAGATTCTAAAGGAACTTTATAAGGATGAATTGGAACCATTAGAAAGGGAAATGAAAGGTTCTATGAAAGATAAAATCAAGAAACCTCCTAAAACACCAGAAACATAAGAATAATAATTTTATTCAATAATTTTCTTTCTATTATTTTTTTACAATTTCGTAAATATTTAAAAAAGTTTAAAGTTTATTTTGGGATGGCTGACCTTGTCATTTAGGGTTTTTTATTTATTTTTTAAAAACAATTTGATTAGTGAGTTCATTTATTTTATTCAGTTTATGAGAGATCAGCAATCGGACTTTTTCTGGAGAAATTTCCTTGTTATTATACACAATATCATGGACGAGAGAATGACATTTTTTACCGGTAAGAGCTAATTTTTGATGAACTTCATTATTCTCATCATATTTTGGAATTGGGAAGGAAAATGGTCGTTTATGAATATGACGTGAACTCTTTATGATTTTAATATACTTACTTAGAATAGGAGCATTTAAAACAGCACATAAATAATAAGCTTCGTTTATATACTCAGTCGAAAAATAGTAATTTTGGGATCCGATTATCAACCTATTCTTTTCAAGATCAATTACTGAAGATTTAATCGTTGATCCACTCGAATTATAAACAACGACAAATGGTTTATTATTAACTTGTTTTGTTAATTTATTCCAATAATTGAGGTTGGAAATCAAATCGCTTATTTTACTAGTCTCTTTTTTCTTTTCCTTATATATCTTATTCATATTCATATAAAATTGAAATGACTTAGGAAAACTTTTTAGATAATCCAGTTCAAAAGAAAAGTCCTCTCTTCTTATTGGTAAAAACACATTTCGAAATGCTTTGATATAGAATGGGATCATATCTCTATTCAAGAAAGTCATAAAGTGAAAGGGTTCTTCAATTTCTTCCTTTTCAAATCGTATTTTCCACTTTTTCTTTGCCCTAGAGAGAATGTCCTCATCGCTTGAAATTATAAGACATTCCCCATTTTTTTCTTCTATTTCAAAAAATATCAATGATTTGGGTACAAGAGTTGCCCCTTGTTTAAATTTAGTTTTGTATGGGCTCTCACTAACTTTTTTTATTATTTTTAATTCATCGCTTGGTTTAAGAATTTTTGCTCCTTGCTTACTTAATTTTAACGAGGAATATTTTGTAGTTTTAAGGAGTTCTATATCATTATTGAATATTTTAACTTCGATTGGATATTTCTCTTCTATGGGAATATTATTTTTTCCGATATGCTTTCCCTTAAGACAAATATGCTCAACATTAAAAAAGTAATTACCCGGAAAATCCCAAATTTCCAGATCTTTAAAAATCGAAAAAGCCCGAAAACTATAACAATGATCTCCATTCAAAAGGCTCTTGGTGACTACAAAGAATATTTCTCCTCCGATTTTTAAAAATCTGTTCGGAATTGCATAGAAGAAAACTGAAGATAACTCGATATGGGTGATATATTGGCTCTCTGGTTTAATGTTAAGTTTAGTTGCTAATTTACGGATTTTATCTTGATAATGCTTATCCTGTAAATCTTTATACGTTAACCAAGGCGGATTTCCAATAATCTGATCAAAACTATTATATAAATCTCTAAAATTGGAATGTTCATATCGTCTTTCAAAATTTTCGGGAAATAGAGAATCTAAAAGATATATATTTAAGTTTGGATTAACAAAATCAGTGTAATTAGAACTTCCATCATTTAAATCTCTTAGATTTATAAGAATATTACATTTTGTCGTAAATATTGCTAAAGGATTAATATCAAATCCATATACGTTATTTATAGCTTTTAACTTCGCTTCATTTTCTTTTTTTGAATCGAGAATTTCATTAATGACTCCAATTATAAAAGACCCAGAACCACATGAAGGATCAAGTATCTTTTCCCCAAACTCATAGCTATCCTTAACCATTTTTTTCACTAATCTTGGAGGAGTGTAAAATTCTCCTATTTTATGGCGCGTGGATTCATAAAAAATTTCTTGATAAAGATCTACAAATAGGTCCTCAGAGGTTAGACTTGATTTCTCCAGTAATACGAATATCTTATTAAATAAATTTTCATTAAGCTTGATCCAATTAAAGAGAGAAATTTCTTTAATTTCAAACTTCCTAATATTCTCTGAACTGCCATTATACGCTTTATAAGCTTTCTCAACATGATTTTGAGAGAAATAAGTTATAACCGTTATCGCTAATAAAAGTTGAGCCAGATATGTGTGTTTAAGAAATAATTCGAGAGTAATATTTTTTCCATAGATTTGTTCAAATTGAGTTTTCCATGATTTAAATCTATCAGCAAAATTTTTATTAGAATTATTTTCAACTTGAATCTTGAAAAGTTCCATGGCTTTACCAAAAATAGCTGAAGAGCTGCCAAATTCTTGTTTTATCTTTTTTGAATTAAGTTCATGATCAGGATTGGTCATACTTGGTTGATTTCTCTCGCAATTTTAACTTTTTGAATAGGATATTCCAAATAAATAGAAATATAATAATTAAAATTACTCTATTTTGAAGATATTGCTATAAATTGATTAGAAGTTAAAAAATTTTCTTGTAGAATGGAGGATAAAAATTAAAAGTATAATGAAGAATTTAGAAAATAGACTTATCTCATGAAAGAAGGGAGTAGTAGGCTGAAGATTTCTGTAATTTTTTTGAGTTTAGACTGTTCCCGAATTAAGGTAACAATTAAGACTGAACTTTCTAACAAGTCTTTATCCAAGGATCCACCAGAATACACAGCTTCTTCTGTATTAAATGCTAATAAGTAGTTTACTCTGGGATTGTTCACTATGCTTATCCCATCAGTTTTCTTTAAATCATCATAATACTCGTGGTACTCTGTAGGAATTGATCCCCTATCCTTTGTTAGTATCAATACAGCGACTCCATCCCTAGCTAAATTTTTAAGCTCTGTGGTATAGAATCTATCTATTCTGGGTGTAAGAATATTTAGCTGGTCAGTTGTCGAATTCATTAAATTAAGAAGCTTATCATTAATTAGATTTTTCGTACTTGGACCGCCCGAAGATTTAATTTCAATATTTCCAACCAAGGAAAGGATTTTTCCCTCTAAGTTTTGAACTTGATCCTTAAGCCTTTTATTTTCTAATCTTAGTTCATCTAATCTCTCGCTCATCTTATTAACCTTTTTGATTTTAAGTGAATGTTAATTGTTTTTTATTACTTTGTTTATATTATATTTTAATGCTCTTTCTAAATATTATTCTTTTGTTTTTAGATTATATACTTTAACATTAATTTACTTTAACGGTTTCCAAGGTTTTCCAAATAGCAGATAACTTGAAATTGCTAAGCTACTTTTTATATCAATGTGGGCATTTGTATCACCTTTCAAATTTCTAAGATTGGTCTCAATCGATCTTACTGTTTTATCTGCTATGCAAGACTGACGTGCTTTAAGTAAAGCAATCCCTTGCGTATTTTTATCGAACACATTAATATAGAAATTGGATATAATGCTTTTTGTATCTTCATTAAATATAGGATATGTTCGCGAAATGATTCCTGCTATTTTATCGTAATCGAAATGACTAATAACCTGTCCAAATTTCTGTAGTACATTATTCAGTTTCTTTCCTTCAATATTATATATCTGCGAATTAAAGAATAAGAAAGGATGGTTTCTTGAATCGCTTTTATTTATCGCGTCGGAGATTTCACTGAATTTGAGAATTTTATTATCATTTGTTCTGAAAAAACTTTCTTTTGGACTCCATCCAGAGTAAAATATATTTCCAACAAAATGGATAACATGGTATTTTCCCTCTGAAAGTAGAGTTAATATTTTATCCTTAGTACTATTTAAACCATTGAGTATCTTTATTTGGTTTATTTCTTCTCTTTTATTAAAGAAATTAGTAATATAGTTTAATTCATTACTGCCTGCTGGGAAAGGAAAAATTAATTCCTTCTTTTTGGTGCTTTCATTCCATTTTTTGGGTATTTGTGAATTCACAGATTCAATTATTGCCGCATTGTATTTTTTATCCTCATTTTTGTGTAATTCAATAAGATCTTTTTCATATGCTTCAAATGAAACTCCTCCTAAAGGAGTTTCTCCAATTTTATATCCTATAGAATATTTTAAAAGAAAAAAATTATCATTAAATATTAAATCAAAAGGAATGGTCATATTGTCTAAGATAAAATAGATCTGTGGTACATAATCAAGGCTTTGTATTTTAAAATCGGAAAAGAACTTTCTTATTAATTTGGGTAGGAAAATGTAACATAATCCTCCGAAATTCCTAAGATCGAATGTAAACTCCTTTTTCTCGCTTTCCGAAAAAAGATCATTATATATTTCTATTATTTGGGCATCATTCCAATATTCATCTTTAATACTCCCTTCAATAATGTTTTCTTCAAGAGATTTTAATCTGTAAGAAATCTTTCCCTCATCATCAATTCTTAAAATAATTTGTTTGATTGAAAAATTAGTAGTATCAATTTGTATATCCTCTAAATCTCCAACCGTATAAATTTCTTCCTTTAAAGATTCTGCTTCTTGATATAACCCATCCAAGTCTTTTAGAAGATGCTGGACATTTTTTTTTAGATAGGAAACGATTTTCTTAGCAAGCTTAATATTATGTTCCTCAAATAGAGCCCGATAAAACATCATTCTCCAAAAATCCTGCTTTTCTAAAGAAAAAAACCTTGATTTAAATTTCCAGAGATAATTACTCGTATGGAAATAGTGAAAAATCTGAGCTTTCGTTTGGGGGATTTTAAGATGGTTATTTAATTTGTCTAATGACTGTAAGAGAAACCTTTTCTCCTTCATATCAACAAACTTTTTACAAGCTTCGACCCATAGCTCAATTAATATATTATCATAACCCATATCTGTTTTATAGATGAAGACATCATCCAAAAAGTCATAAATCTCAAAAGCAATCTCGAATCTATTCCTTTTTATGGCAAAATCAATAAATTTTCTTATATAGGAAATTGCGTCTCCGAATGACTTATATTTCTTTACTTTTTCATATAAATTTCTAATAATAAGGATAATCCATGAATGTTCCCCAATATCATTTAAATAATAAATCAAATCTTCAAGATCTTCTTGTATCGTTTTGAATGTTCTTTCATTCACAGAAATACGACTTAAATTGCTGAACACATCCTTTATATAACCTGGTATTCTGTTGATTAGAATTTTATTAACTGCTTTTATAAATTCTTCTGAATTATCCATCAATTTATATTCTAAATTAACATTCTCAAGAATGGTATACAGAAATATGGCTCTTTTACCGGGTTCTAATTTAAAGATGACTCTCCCTAATTTTTCAAATCCAATATTAAAGAATTCATTGGGAATTACAGATTTTCTTAAAAACATTAGCAATATTTGTAGTTCCGTTAACTTTTGGTAATCTTCTCTTTTATTAACTTTGATACAATAAGAATTGATAAATTTTGTAATTCCGGAAGTTGATAAATTATCCATCTCAATAAATTGCTTTAACAATTTAGTTGCAAAATTATTAAAAAGGTAAAAATCATCTAACTGTGATAAAAAGGAGAAAAATCTCTTATATGCATCAATATATCGTATGTAATCAATTTCCAGACCTGCTGTTTTTCGATGGCTCAAACTATTGATGTAAAGCCACCAACTATTTGATATTATTGTAATAAGTTGGTGTTTTTTCTGCATATCAAGCCATTCTGCTTTTTCTATGTTGAAATAAATGTTTCTCAATAATTTGGCCGCCCAACGATGGTTTCCTCGTTTTAATAATTTCCGTCCTTGAACGATTTGTTCTTGAAAATTTGATAAAAACTGTTTTTTAAACTCAAAACTTGCTGACATCCTTTCTAAAACTCACCTCTAATTTTATTATTCCACTTTTTTTTCATATTCTTGTGGGGTTTGTGATGCTTGCTTTTCAAATTCAGGGTTTTTAATCCATCCTTCTTCAAGTTTATCTTTCATAAAAAGAATTGAAGCTCCAATCCAAGCCATTGTATCTCTTCCACTAACCGCTATAATCTTAATTGCAGGTTGCAATTTAGATGAGAAATGCTGTTTTAATTCTTTTTTTAACCTTTCTTTGATCCCAGAGATCAGACTCCCTCCTCCGGAAAGAACAACATTACCCAATAATTCTGCCCAGTTTTCCCTATCCCAGAACTTTATAACATTTGCTATTGATTCGACTAATCCAGGATAATCTATATGAATTAATTTCGGATTAAAGAGGGGTTCGGATACTTTAAAACGTTCAGCATTGATTTTTATTGTGGAATTGTCAGGTAAATTAATATTCCGATCGTATTTAGTAAGACCCTCCTTTACTTTTTTCAATTCATAATCATAATTTAATACACAAAGAGCGGTCTTTTCTTTCATTTCTTTCGCCAGCCATTTATCAAGATATACATTGGTCTTAGATCCCTTCCCTTGTAAAATAAGATTTAAAAAGTATTCTGTTAATGTCTCTCCAGAAATGGGAAAAATATCTCTTGCCATTATATTTGTAAATCCATGTAAAATGGTTGAGATGTATGTATTTGATTCTCCTATATTGATTATTACACCACTGGTTTTATTTAGTGTAGATAAAATTGCCTTCCGTTCTGAGAGAAAAACCAGATATGGAAAATGATATTCATTGAAGAGGATCTTTTTTATTTTTGCTTTTTCCATGTCTGTCATGATAAATGGCGATAAAATAATAATCGGTTGAAGATATTGGTATTCTTCGGGAATTTGGAGCTGTTGGTAATAATGATTAAAGTATTTTGATAATATATTGAAATTGTTCTTTTTCTTAAATTCATGAACTTTTAAGATATTTTGATACTTCAATGCGTCATTTCCGTAAAGATAAATATCCTCTCTTTCTTCCAAGAAGATTTCCTCTAATCCTTCAATTACTTCGGAATTAAATAAGTAATCAGATTTATCAACATACACGGTTGGGGAAAGAATATCCGGAAAATCTTCGCCGGCAAACCCCATTCGAAAATTAGCATTTCCAATATCTAACACAAGGGGCCTTAAGAACTTAGTATCTTCTTCTGACATTTTTGATCTTTAAATAATGAATTATATTTTTATATAAATATCCTTCTTAAATATTAAAATAATCGTCTGTCTCTCTTTTTAATTGATATTCCTTAACTTGAAGTTCTAATAACCCTAAAACCTTTTTAAACTCGCCTGACATGCTCTCTATATTTACCTCTGCCGTCCTTTCAACCTCTTCTCTTTTAAGTTTAAACTGGTCCAATCGTTCCTTGATCTTATCATATACATTATTTATCGAAACCACTAACTCCTCAGAATTCTTTTTGGTTATTCTTCGAGATTTCCTTAAAATTGATAAAATGTTTGAAATGGAGTTTTCCCAGCGATCATACTGATTATTCCAGCCTTCAAATAATTCTTCAAAAAACTCTCCTAACTTAGAATAAATGTTTACTTTTTCAATTGCAGCTTTTGGCTTTTTAGGTGGAGGTTTAATACCTTCGGTTTCTGAAATTGTTTCTTCAGAAGCTTGGGTTTCTTCTCCTTTTAAGAAGCTAGGTTTTTCCTTCACAGATGAAGTTTTCCTTTCTAATCCTTCTTCAAGCGGAAGCTCACCTTTTTCTTCTTTTTTTACTTCATAAGATAATTGAGGAACTGACTTTTCTAACTCTTCAGCTTCTTCCTCAGCTATGCTCTGTTCTTGAATCGCTTTTTTCTTTTCCTTTGCTGAAGAGTGAAAAAATCCTTCTCCACCGGAGTATCCATCTAACATTCCTTGAAGATCTGATTCTGTTTCTTTCGATGCCTTAAGCGCATTATCTAATGAAAAATCTATATCAGGTTTTTTCTTCTTTTTCTTCCCCATATTTTTTCACAACTTTATAATTCAAATCTATAACTCTAGACATATAATATACTAATAAATGTACTTTAATCAAAATTATAACGAATTAAATCCTAAATTAGAATTATGTTTTATTGCTGAATAAAAAATCTAAATACTTAATAAAAAATTTTTGCCCTTTTCAAAAAACCTACTATTGACAAAATTTTAAAACAAGGGTTGGTAAAATTTAAGTTAAGGGGATAAATTCCACTTTCTTGGCGTCTCCCTTTTCCCTTAAGGCATTTTCTAATTCCTCAAAATCCATTCTTGGATTGGGACTAATTACGGTCCAAATAGCTTTTTTATCCTTCTCTACTATTACTGATTCACCATATACTAAAGAAATTCCCAATTCTCCAAAAGTGGTTGCTATTTTAGCTAACGCTCCTGGGATATCTTCCATAGTAATCTTAATTTTCACTGGAGCCTCTTCTCCCGTTGCCAAACCCACGGGGGTAATTTTTATTGTCTTTTCTTCAGAATCCGCAACCATCATTAATTGGGAATCCGTTGTCAGCCCTAAACTCTTCCTAATAATTTGAGGGATTACGATTCGACCTCTATTGTCAATAGATAGAATTCTTACTTCTTTCATTTTATTTTATTCCTCTCTAATTATATTTTGTTGTAGATAATTATAGTTACCTAATAGATTGGCTTAATTAATATATTAATGTTTTTCTAAAATACTATAATTTTAGGGTTGATCTAACATTTTGAGGATTAACAAGAAAATCTAAAGAATTTAAGAGGAAAACATTAGAATTAAAATAGCCTTACGGATTCAAATTTCTTGCATGGATTAAAAAAACTATAAATAGTGAAATTTCTATTATTTATAAAAAGAATTGAAAAGGGAAGTAAGCTATGGTGAGTAAAGAGAAAGTTAATCTTTTTATTGCGGAGTCTGAAGGGCTAATAAATAAAATAGAAGAACTCATAATGGAATTTGAGAAAAACCCAAAGAATTTAAAAGCAATTGAAGAGATGTATTTTGTCTTTAATGGGTTATCGAGGTTAATTGGAGTTTTAGAATTAGAAAATTATCAAAAATTTGTTCAAACGGTCGAGAAATTATTAGAAGAAAATAAAGAGAAACAGATGAAGGAAAATAAAGTCAACGAATTTTTTGATATAATGCTTCAAAATCTTGAAATTCTGAAAAACTTGGTTGATAAGCTAGAAGATAATGAAATCCAGGACTTGAGTGAAGAGAGATTAGAAGAGCAAGAACAAAAATTTCAAGCTTTTGAGAGAGAATATGAAGTCACTTTTATAAAACCGCTTTCTCCTAAAGAAATGGATCAAGAATTAAAATCCAAGAATTTTTACAAAATATATATCAAAATTGCTGAGTCTGTTAAATTTAAGAAAGTTCGGTTGTTTTTCATTTTTCGAGCACTCAATAACTTAGGAAGAATATGCTATAGTAAACCTGAACCTGAAGTCTTGGAAAAAGGTGAATTTGATTCTGAATTCGAAGTATATTTTATGAGTAAGTCTGAGGAAAAAGAAATTAATAATGCTCTGGAAGAGATTTTAGAAATAAATAGCAAATATATAAAAGAAATCAGTCGAGAGAAGTTTAAAAAAGCAATTGAACCATTTGGAGCTAAAAAAGAAGAAGAAAAACAAAAAATTAAGAAAGAGTTAGAAAAAAAGAAAGCAGAAGACGAAACGTTGGAAGAGTTTTTACAGCCTATAAATTCAGAGAAAATCAGAGCATTAGCTGAAGATCGGAAAAATATTTTTTACAAAATCTATATTAGAATTAAAATTACCTGCAAACATAAAATTTTAAGAACTTTTCTTATATTCAGGACCTTAGATGAGATGGGACGAATCTGTTGGAGTAACCCTCCTCCCTCGAAATTAGAAAAAGGAGAATTTGATTTAGACTTTGAGATTTATTTCGTATCCCAAGAACAAAAAAGAAAAATAAAGGGCAAAATCGATGAGATATTAGACATAGCTAATAAAGTTATCAAGGAGATAAATCCTAAAGACTTTGAAAAAATAATTAATACTCTCACCAAAAAACCTAAAGTGAAAAAAGTCCCAATTGGAGAAAAACCCGTTGAGAAATCAGTTCCCCAACCGAAAGTTAGCAGATCAAAAGGAGAAGAAGAAAAAAAGGAAGAAATAATTTCAGAAGTTCCTTTAGAGTCGGTTTCAAGAGATTATAATCTAATTTTTACGGATCCAATTAATAATTCCAAACAAAAGATTTCGATCTCAAATTTTCATTTCTTAAAATTATGGAATTCATTAAACCAGGATCTCATATTTAGTTGCCATATCGATGGGGAAACTACTTCAAAATTTTATCTTTATGTCGTGCTTGATGGGGTATTATTTTATACCTTTGCAAAAGAATACGATTTATTTAAGGAACAATTAAATATTTACGAAAACGGATTTACAGAGCTCCATAGCTTTCTTAAAGCGAATAAATATGGCATTCGCAGTTCTATTGAATTTCAAGCCTTTAAGGACAGTGAATTTTATAATGACGAGGTAATATCTTACAATAAGTATCTTAAAATGAAGAACACGACTTAAATTAAACTTTTTTCTTAAATACTTATTTCTTCCTCTTTTTATGTTAATAATTTAAAATTTAAAAAACTTGGAGTAGTTTTTAAGATCTCGATAGCTCTGATTTTATTTCTCTTCTCCTTAATTTTATCATAAATCTTGTTTTAGCCAATTTTCGCAATTGCAATTAGAATATCTCTAATTTTTCAAGGTAGAATTTAATACTTTAGCATTAATTTCTCATTTTTTATTAAAAACAGAAATCACAGAGCTTATATAATTTTTTCTATGTCTTCTATGGTTAAATTCGATGGAACCCCTAATTTAGACAGGTTTAAAATGAGCTCATGAATCGAGAGTTTTGCGATTTCAGCAGCTCGTTCGATTGAAATATCCTTCGTCATATATTTTTGAATAGCAAAGTTTAAACGTTCTTGTTGTAAGCCTTCAACTAAAATCTTTTTTACCAAAGCTGAACGATCCAAATTTTCTTCTTCAGCTAACTCCTCAAATTCTCTGATTAGATCCTCATCTAATCTTAAATTCATCTGTTTAGTCATATCTTATTTTCCTCCTTATTTTTGATTCTTATTTTTAATAATTTCTTCCGCTTTATCAAATATAAATGATATTATTTCTGAATTTAAATTCTTTATTCGAGCAAGCGCCCAAAATGATTTTTGAAAAACCTCATATGTTATGATTGATTTCTTTAAAAAATCTAAAAGTATGATTTCGGAAGTTTTTGGTTTTAAACCAATACCTAATGCTAAGTTTAGAGCTTTATGATCATCGGTTATTAAAATTCCCTCCTCTTCTAAACATATTTCAATTGTATCCTTTTCTCCTATTCCTAAATTTAGATTTGAAAATCGATTGGTAGTTTCAAAGTCGCTAATATTTATAAGATTGTTTTTGATATTCCCCTTCAGAATCTTAGCATCATCAAATCTATCTACATCACTTATTAATTCTCTTTTTACACTTTGACTTACATATATTTTTCCCAATGCTGGAAGATGCTCTTTCAGATCGATCTTTGTTATGTAAATTAGAGAACATGCATCAAAAAATAATTTATACCATAGATCTCACTATGATTATGTCAAATAAGAGAATCTCAATTCTTCTCGAAATACTCTTCAAGCATTATGCTTTTAAAAGTTAAAATTTTAAATAATAAAATTATACTTAATATTGAACAAAATGCAAACAATAAAAGATAAGGTAATTGAAACAATAAAGAAACTTCCAGATGATGTCAATTATGATGACATTATGGAATCTATTTATGTACAACAAATGATTTCTGAAGGTATCCAACAATTAGATAATGAAGAATACATTTCACATGAGGAGATAAAGGAAAGATTTAAAAGATGGTTGAAGTAAGGTGGACTCCTCTTGCAGCTGATGATCTTGAATGATTAATTAGGTATTATGAAAAAAAATCTCCTAAGTTTGTTCAGAACCTTGCTAAAAAAATTATTGTAATTATTGAAAAATTTACTCAATTCCCAAAAAATGGGCAGAATGGTGCCCGAATCAGAAAAGCCCGATATAAGAGAAATCATATATCGAAACTTCCGCATCGTTTATCGACTTAAAAAAGAAAATATAGAAATTGCGAGAATTATCCATGCAAGTCGTATTTTAAAGCTTTAAACTGAAAAATTTGAAAGATAATTGTATAGCTCACTAAAATATGTAATTATTCAAATGTATCATTAATTTTAAATTGAAAAAGACAGTGAATTTACCTTTCCATTAGAATTTCATTATACCACTAAGTAAATTTTTCGTTTTTTCTTGCAACAGTGATAAAAAAGACAAGAGATAAAAATATAAATGAAAAAAATCTACAGGAAACTTATTTATGGGCTTTCATCTTTATCGTGAGGTCTCTCGCTCGTTTTGAATACCACACAAGCAGCTCTCCGGCATCATCCGGTTTGAAGTATTCCCCACCACATAACTTGGCTGCTCTTTCCATAAGCTCATCCTCAGGGTTGCCTAATCCTAAGATATAGATCACCACATTGGGATTGCCCGAGAACTTTTGAATCTCTTCAAAGAATTTATTCCCGTCCGTAGGCATTCCATCCGTTAATAAAACAATCATTGTGGGCTGATCGGGGTTCATATTTTCAAACTCATTTAGAACGTTATGAGCTTTTACCATTGCGTCTCCCATATTGGTTGCTTGTCCGTACGCGTTTCCGATTCGATCCACGATCATCCGGGCGGCCTCCTCTAATACTCCCTTTTTTCCGCTGGCAGAATCCATATAATAACTATCTCCGAAGGGCAAAATTTGAGCCTCATCTGCAAAACGAACAACTGAAACTTTTTCTCCGAACCCACGTCCAACCTTTTCGCTTAAAAATAGAACTGCAGCAAATGCGGCAGAGATCCGTCTTGGGATATTCACACCGTCTTTAAATTTCTTTAAAAATTCTTGAATCTCTCTGGATTCCATTGCAGCTTTGATCCCTTCAATCGCTGGGGCGATATTTCGACATTCAA
>CAZZIC010000040.1:0-10400 GCA_964653985.1 uncultured archaeon
TTTGTACTGTTGGATAAAGATGATGAGATCATCGGATTGACTCATCATTACAGAGATAAACGGACAGAAGGCATGATTGAGAGAATGTTCGAGATTGTCCCAAAAGATCAAATCTATGAGAAAACAGGGATTCAGTTTTCTCGGATAAATAGTTTAACTCAATTGTATTCTATGGTTTATCATAATTCACCCAAGCTTTCTATAGCCAGAACATTGCTTATGACCCCCGATTATTTTAATTTCCTATTAACCGGCAAAAAACTCACGGAATTTACTATCGCTACCACTACGCAACTATATAATGCAAGAAAGAATAATTGGGATACTGACTTAATTAGCCGATTTTCTCTAAATCCCAACTGGTTCATGGATATTATTCAACCAGGTACGATCATTGGAGAGATATTACCGGCTATTGGAAATAAAACGGATCTTGATATACATACAAAAATTATTGCTTCTGGAGCCCACGATACTGCTTCGGCTATAGCAGCTGTTCCAGTTTTACATGAAAAATATAATTCAAAGGAGTGGGCTTATATTAGTTCTGGCACATGGAGTTTACTTGGTATTGAAACTCGAGTTCCGATAATTAACAAAAAAGCTCTTGAATATAATTTTACTAATGAAGGAGGGGTGAATGGCACAATAAGATTTTTAAAAAACCTCACAGGTATGTGGCTCATTCAAGAATGTAAACATGTCTGGAATAAAACATATGAAAATTTAACTTGGGAAGACATCGATACAAAAGCAAAAGAAGCTGAACCTTTCCAATATTATATTAATCTCGATGATTCTGAATTTATTAATCCCAATAATATGGTTGATGCGATTCAAAATTACTGCGAGGATCATAACCAGAATATACCAGAGACGGTTGGGGAGATCTCCAGAACAATATTTGAAAGCTTAGCCTTTCGATATAAACAAATAATATCCTATATTCAGAATATCACAAAAGTATCTATTAAAGTGATCCATATAGTCGGTGGAGGGAGTAATAATGAATTTTTAAATCAAATGACTTCTAATTCTTTAAATATTCCCGTACACGCTGGCCCTATGGAGGCAACCGCAATAGGTAATATTTTAATTCAAGCTATGGCTACAAATGAAATTGCATCACTTAAAGAGCTAAGAAATATTGTTAGAAATTCATTCAATATAAAAGAATATTATCCAAAGCATTCGAAGCTATGGGAAAAAAGATTTAAAGATTATCTAACCAGTACTAATCAATCTATTTCAACTGAATAGATACTCCCATTAAAGCGATGGGAAAGAATTAAATTTTATATAATATTGATAAACATAATATAAGGATATAAAAAGGCTATTAAACGATGAAAAAGATTGATGGAATCAATTATTATAGTGCGGAAGATATTTCCAAGAGACTTGAAAATGAAAAATTTGATGTAGAAAGGGTTAAGAAAGATTTCGATGAGGGAACCATAGAAGGCAAAAAAATTGATGGAGAATGGCATGCAACCGTTGAAGCATTTGGAGCTTATACAAATGTAATTGAGGATGAGATTGTAAAATTTACTGAAAGAAAGGAATTAGATCTTACTGATATTAAATTGAAAGGGCGAGTTCTGGATATCGGTGGAGGTGGAGAGGGTACCATTGGTCAATTGCTTGGAGAAAATGTGGTTGCAATTGATATGAGGGAAAGTGAATTTGAAGAATCCAGAGAATCTGGAGATACAGAAAGTCTTAAAATTATTATGGATGCTAAAGATATGAAATTTTTGGATAAAACCTTCGATGCTGCTACTGTGTTTTTTACGTTTCTTTATATTCCAAAAGATAATCGCTCTAAAGTTTTTGAAGAAATTGAAAGAGTTTTAAAACCAGAAGGAGAAGTATTAATATGGGATTTAAAGATTCCAGAAAAAACTAAAGGAGAAACAAGAGGATTGTACGGTATCAAACTTGAAATTGATATTGGAAGTAAAACAATTGAAACAGGATACGGGACTAGATGGATTCCTCAAGATGCTAAATATTACATTGATTTAGCAGAAGAAATAGGATTACGTTTACAAGATAAAAAAGTAGGGAAAGATATTTTTTACTTAAGATTTCAAAAATGAAAAGATAAAATTCCTATTCTACAACCTTTTCATATTTATTCTTTTATTCGTTCAATACTAATTTTGCGAAATATTCAAAATTTCTGTTATACGTTTTTTCTGCGTCTTTCGAAATTTTAGCGAACGCACAGCCGGGGAGCTGGTTTTTCTTTAAATGATAACTAATGCACTCACAACATTTTCCTCTTCGAGGACAATCATAAGTACAAGTACAATCTTCTTTGAGTTGGTTTTGATTACATTCTGTCATTTTCGATCTCCTTTAAATTATTTCCTTTATGTAGTTGGTTTAAATAATTTTTTGTATTACTAAAAACTAATGATTATTGTTTTATTCCTAATCAATAGAGTAGAAATATTGAAAGAGGCTAATTAAATGCAAAATGAAATAACTGAACCGTCAAAACTTTTAAACAATGAAGGTGAACTCATCCAAAAGGGTTGGGCTAAAAAACCTATTCTTACCTACAATAGAGAAAATATTGCAGCCAGCTGGTTGAGAGTAAAAGAATGGGACTATTATGCTATTTTGAATAATGAATATGGGATCACCTTTACTTATTCTGATTTAGGATATATTGGTTTAATTGCATGTGTGTGGTTAGATTTTAAAGAAAAGGATTACATATCAGAGGAAAATCTGGTTTGGTTTCCTAAAGGCGATCTTAATTTACCTAAAAGCTCGGAGAAGGGAGACATCCTATATTCCGATGACGCCTTAAAAATTAAATTTGAGAAAAAGGAAAAGTTAAGACACCTTGTTTTTGAAAAACCATCATTTAATGATGGAGTAGGATTGGAGGCAGATGTTATATTAAAGCAAGATCCTAATATGGATGCAATAGTCATTGCTACTCCCTGGAAGGATAAGCCTACTCGGTTTTATTATAACCAGAAAATTAATTGCATGCCTGCTTCGGGAAATGTGAAACTCGGGGATAACTTATATAGTTTTGATAGAGATTCTTATGGTGTTCTTGATTGGGGACGTGGAGTTTGGACTTATAAAAATACGTGGTATTGGGCGTCTGCATCTGGCAAATTGGACGATGGTACCCCTGTAGGATGGAATTTAGGATATGGATTTAGTGATCGGTCTTATGCCACCGAAAATATGATTTTTTATAATGGGAATGGTCATAAATTAGATAAAATAACGTTTAATTATGATCCAGAAGATTATTTGAAACCTTGGCATATTACCAGTAATGATGGAAGATTTGAAATGAACTTTGAACCGATCTTAGATAGGAATTCGAAGACAAATTTTTTAATTATTAAAAGTGTACAACACCAAGTCTTCGGGAAGTTTTCTGGGTTTTTCTTATTGGATGATGGATCTAAAATTGAAATTGATAATGTGCTGGGATTTGCTGAGGAGGTTTATAATAAATGGTAAAAAAGATTTAGATTTGGAAGTTATAATCTAATATTCCTTATTTTTCGAGTATAATTAAAATTCCTATTTATGACTGAAGGGATCAAAAAAGTAAAGAAAATAAAAAGAAAATTTAAAAAGTTAGTGAGATTGAATTTTGGTCTGTGTCAATAAATCCGGTATGAGAGTTCTAAAATTAGAGCTTTCAGGTAATCCTCTGTTAAAATCTTGCTCATTTACTATGTTTAATACCGCGATATTTGCTCCGTTGAAATAAACTTTATGTAAATTCCTTGAATCTAATCCGCCAGCAACAGAGATTAAAACATCGTATTTGGAGCTTATTTTATTTATATCTTTATAACTAATGATATTTCGAGGATTTACCTCTTCATCCCTTCCTTTGTGGATTATTACCACATCTGGTTTAATTTTAAGCGGAGTTAACTTTCTTAAAGGATTTTGGGTGCCGATCATGTCAATCATCGAATATACACCCCATTTCTTACAAGTCTTTGTAAAAAAGTCTAATGTTTCTATTGGAGCTAATCCTAAGGCAGTAACTGCATGAGCTCCCGTTTTTGCAGCCATATATACTTCTTTTTCTGCACCATCAACGGTTTTCAGATCTGCGACAATTAATCCATTCCAGAGTCTGCTTATTGTCCGAATACCCTCTAGGCCCTCTTTTTTAATATAGGGTGTTCCTGCTTCAATGAATATTCTATTATGAAATGGAATCGTTGGTAAAATTCTTTCTACTGTGTATCTATCATCATTAAAAGCAATTTGAATGAAACGTCCACTTAAATTAAAGGATTTTTTCAGCTCTAATTCACCTTCTATCCTATGAAAATTTATCTAAGAATTTTTGTATTCCGCTAGGCAAGAACATGACGATTTTCTCCGACGGATCTTGGCTTATATCTCTTATAGTTTGAAGAACTCTTAACTGAAGTGCTCCGGGGTGCACGGCTAATAGCTTCGCGGCATCTTGTAGATTTTGAGCAGCTTGTTTCTCTCCTTCGGCATTAATAATGGCGGCTCTTTTTTCTCTTTCAGCTTCGGCTTGAGCTGCCATCGCTCTTTTCATTTCAGAGGGTAATTCAATTTCTTGAATCTTTATACTTTTAATGTCAATTCCCCATTCTTCTGTTTCTTTGTCAACTGTTTTCCTTATGTCTGCCGCAATCGTTTCTCTTTCAATTAACACGGAGTCTAATTCCATGCTTCCAATTACATCTCTCAGGGCTGCTTGAGTATATTGTCTTACCGCGTATCTATAGTTCTCAACCTTGATTATCGCATCTTCTGGACGTAAGACTTTAAAATAAACTACGGTATTGACTATAACGGGAATATTATCCCGAGTAATAACTTCTTGTCTAGGAATATCTTCCGTCACTATTCTTAAATCTAACTTTTGGGAAGACTCTAATAAGGGAAGGACATAGACGACACCAGGTCCGATGGTTCTTTGATATTTACCTAATCTAAAAATAACGAGCCGCTCATATTCAAGGATAACCTTGATTCCACTTAGTAACCAACATCCGACTATAACTAACACGATTATTATAACCGGCATAAATACCCACCAGCTCATTTCTAATTGTAAAATCATTTTATCACACTTTTTTATCAATTGATTTGATGAAGAATAACTTATTTACCATATTAAAATTATCTATATATATATATAAGATGACCTTTATTTTTTTATTTTATTTTATTTCAGATATCCTTAAGTTTATATCGTGTAAACTAATCTTTCGAAGGAAAAATAAAGGGAAAAAAAATTCCACCCACGCTTGGATCGCGCTGCAATTTGCCCAAAATTCCTCCTCAGGTGTGATCTCGGGTGTAAAATCGAGCTCATTCCTTTCGGCAAATTCCGAGAGCTCGTCAATGGTCTCAAAATGCCCCAACTCCTCGACCTTTTCCATCGGAAAACTCATAAGAACCAATCTACGCTGATTTATACGCGTTTCCCCCACAAAAACCTCCGTTAATCCGTGGATCAATCGGAGTGAGAGATATTTATTAATTTTTTGCTCCATGTTCATTTCCCTCCATGGTATAAAAAAGTTTCACAATATATAATAATCTATTGAGTGCTTCAGTTTTTTATGAGTTTCATTAAGTTGCATCAACATTATAAATAAAGAGAAAAATTATGATCTCACGTAGTCGGAAGTTGTATTGAATTCAATATAATAATCCCCAGACTTAACAGAGATTAATTTTAAATTATCTACATATGTAATAAATTTCTAATTGTAAAATCATTTTATCACACTTTTTTATCAATTGATTTGATGAAGAATAACTTATTTACCATATTAAAATTATCTATCTATAAAATAAATATTTGATATACTCTGTCATATAATTTCATTAATTAAAACCAAAAATGACCTTCTCTGAAGGTCCTATTTGAAAAGTTTTGGAAAAATAGTAAAAAAAGAGATAAGAAGAAAGGTCATTCAACTAGGCTAAAGGTTCCGTCAGTAGCCCCACATTCAGGACAAGGCTCCCCCTCTTTAGGAAAATCATCCTTTTCGAACTCAGCTCCACATTTATCGCATTTAAACTTCATAGCAATCTTTATAGGTTTTTTTAGGCAATATAGAATTTCTTTTTATTTCCTATTTAAATAGAACTAATAAAAATTCCAATAAAGTAATAAAAAATTACATTAAAAATATTTTGGGTACTGCTAAACTTTATTTCTACGTATTAAGATTTGAATTTAAAGGTATCAAAGAAATTCTTAGAAAAAATGAATATAGACAATCATTAACATACTGAATAAAATAAGCAATAAGAAGATCATAAAATAATAGAAGGGGATTATTCAGACAATAAGATTAAAAAAGATATTAGATTTATGAGATTTTATTGCATAGTATATGATAGTTCAATATCTTGATAATCAATCTTTTCTCTGTTGTAAAATAGCTTAGTCTCCTCCTCAGTAAGTTTGATGTCTGCTGCCTCAGCATTTTCTTTCACGTGATTCAGATGAAAAGCTTTAGGAATTGTAATTACATTTTTATGGTTAATTAACCACGCGATAGCAATCTGTTGAATAGTAGCGTTATGATTTTCAGCTACTTTTTCAAGCTTTCTTTTTAATTCCCCTTTTAAGTCGGTATATCCACTATGTGCTAATGGACTATAAGCAGTCATTGTTATATCATTTTTTTGGTAAAACGGAAGAGATTTAGCCATATGTTCTTGAGAGGTTAAATTTGCTTTCACTTGATTATTTACTAGTTCTTCTTTTTTCAAATAGCCTTGGGCTTTTTTGAACTGTTTAACGGAAAAATTACTGACTCCTATATATCTAGTCTTTCCCTCTTGAACTAATTCTTCTAAAACGCGCATTTGCTTTTTAATTGGTTCAAAAGGACTAGGCCAGTGAATTATATAGAGGTCGAAGTGATCAATATCTAATCGTTTCAAACTCTTTTCTGCGGCTTTTTTCATTGTTCGCTTAAAGAGATGGATCGGAAAAAGTTTGCTTGTAATAAATAACTCATCTCTTTTGTATTCATTCATAATCTCTCCGACTATTTCCTCCGATCTTCCAAATCCATAATATTCCGCAGTATCTATATGAGTCATCCCAAGTTCTATCCCCTCTCTTAATGACTCTCTCCATTGTTCATAATACTCATCGTCTTTAAAAAATCTTTTAATTCCCCACGTTCCTTGTCCCAATATCGGTATTTTTTCGCCCGTTTTCCCTAATTCTATGTGTCTCATATTAAATTATATTACTTCAAAGAGAAATTTATATGTGCTAATTACAAATTATTTATAATTCATCCAAGAAGATTACAAAATAACAAATATTATATTTTAGATTTATAGCCTATAAGAAAAGTAGTAAGATTGGAAACAATTATATTATTTAATCCTTAGAGATATTCTTGTATAACAACTTTCTTTAATGTCAGATTGAAGATTATCTCTCCCATTTTTTTGTATCCTTTTACCGTAAAATGTATTCCATCGTTCATGGAATATTCATCTTTCAAATTTCCATTCTGATCCCTCATCCCCTTATAGAGGTCGCAGTAAGGAATGTTTTCTTTAGAAAAATAATCTTGTAATTTCCCATTGAGTTCTTCTTTTTGTTTATTGTAATGTCTTTGGGATATTTCGTTTCTTATTGGGGGAATCGTTGCTCCTATGGATAGAATATCACTTTCTTTACATAAGCTATGGACTTTTTTTATATTTTTAAAAATATCCTTTTTAGGAGTACCCCAAAGCAAATCATTTGTTCCAATTACAATAATAACATAATCAGGTATTGGATCAGCTAAGAGGAGATCGGGTTCTATTCTGTTTAATAAACCCCTCGAAACCTCCCCGGGAATTCCCTTATTTATGAATCTTAGATTAGGAATTTGATTATCCGATAAATCCTCCATCCTGGATTTAAGAAACTCTTCCGTGAGGTTATTTAACCAATATTGATATTGAGATTTAATATTTCCTCTACCGCTTGATATACCATCCATAGAAGGAGAATATCCTGGATACCCCGCTGTTAAGGAATTTCCTAAGCAATATATATTTATCATTTTGGTAAAGTAAGAGTTCAAGTATTGTTCATAGATTCTTTTTAAGTAAGCTGTTAATGATTACTAAACTTGTTAGGAAAAATTTGATTTAATAATCTTTTCAAATACTTTTTCTTGGTTATTCCGATTAAGTCTTAGCAAGGTCATATCTGGATTTTTTAATAATTCCTCTTTTAGATCATGTTTTAAATTTAAACCAATCGTCGCGATTATTGGAAAGGAAGATGAAAATAACTCCTTAATGAGATTTTGAAATTTATGCGAAAATAATTCCATCTTTCCGATCTCATCAATTATAATAAGATCTTCTTCTGATTTTTCTTCTTTTCGAAAATCATCCAGCATCTCTTCAAATTCTTTTATAAACACGGAATATGAGCCAAGATTATATTTTGTATCATAATTTCCTTTTCTCGCGAGCTTGTAGTCTGTTTCTGAATAGATATTTCTTACATCGAAACCAATACGTTTTTGATTTTCCCTTACTTCTGGGGTTATAAACCCATGGATTTCAATTCTTTTTTGCTTAAAATAGCTTATTAGCTTCTCTATCAATGTCGATTTTCCACATTTCGGTGGTCCGGTAATAAGAATTTTTGCGCTCATCCCTTCCTCGGGTACTTGTTTATTAAATCTTCTCTAAAAATATTAATATTGAGAAAAAAACCTAATCAATTATTCCTTTATATCAAATAATTCTATAATTCTATTTAAAAAATTAAAAATTAATGAGAAATAGGACCTATTTTTCCCTTTCTATTTCTTGAAATTTTAAAAGGAGTTCCTTTTGTTCCTTGGTTATATCATTTGGCATGGTGATTTTCACTATTGCATATTGATCTCCCCTTCCTCGGCTTCTTAAATAGGGAACGCCTTTATTTTTTATGCGAAATTCAGTTCCATATTCAGTTCCAGGAGGAATTTCAAGTTCTCTTTGATCTACCTGCTCTTTTTTGAAGTTTAAGGTAGGGATGGTAATCTCACCACCTAAAATTGCGGTGACTACATCAATTTCTACTTTTGTATATAAATCATTTCCTCGTCTTATGAAATTTTCATTATCTCTTACTTGCACAAGTATATATAAATCACCGGGCATAGCATTCTTAGAGGGGATTTGCCCCGCACCTTGAACCTTTAAGTGTACTCCATCTTCTATTCCTGGAGGTATATTGATTCCTTTGATCTCCTTTTCTTCAATGACCACTTTTTTTCCATCGCAAGTTTTACATTTTTTACCGATTTGAGTTCCTTCTCCGCCGCAATAAGGGCATTCAGTTTCTCTTATTATCGTTCCAAATCCAGATCTGCTCATTTTTCGATGCCGTCCACTTCCTTGACATTCTGAGCAAGTTTCTATACTTGATGGATCCTCAGCGCCTGTTCCTTCACAATCGGAGCATGGTACATATCTTTCAACGGTTAAATCCTTTTTTGTACCGAACATCGCTTCTGTAAAGTCAATATAAAGCCTTTCTTCAATATCTTGCCCAACTTCCTGACGGGGTCTTGCCCTTCTTCTGGATCGTGAGGATCCGAATCCTCCAATATCCGCAAATCCCCCTCCAAAACCTCCAAATCCGCCGAAAATAGATTTAAAAAGCTCATCTATTCCTGGGATACCACCGCTAAAAATATCGCTGACATCTACTTCTACTCCTCTGAAGCCATAATTATCGTATCTTCTCCTTTTTTCTTCGTCGCTTAAAATTTCGTATGCTTCCTGTATTTCAATAAATCTCTCTTTTGCTTGAGGATCTTTTTTATTTACATCGGGATGATATTTACGAGCTAACCTCCTGTAGGCAAGCTTAATTTCATCAGTATCTGCGTCTTTATCAACCCCTAATACCTCATAGTAATCCCTTTTATTGCTAGTACTCATTTCTAATCCCTATTTCTTTTACTCTAAAACTATCCTTTAAATATGTAAACTTTTAATTGAATTTAATTTTTAGCCTCTCTAGTTGTTAAAAACTAACCTTAAAAACTAAAATTAATAATTTGTATTTGAATAAAGAATCTATTGACAGTTAGAATTTGTCAAATCCTTCTTTAAGTAAGTAATTTAGTATCGAATTTCTAAAAAATTTTATCTTTTATCCAAATAAGTAGTTTTAAGGTGTGAGAATAGGATTATAATTGACGGCAAATTTAAGAGAAACTTTTCACAAATTTGTAAAACGTGAGATCATCAATTTTGAACTTGGAGGAAATTCGTATTCTCTTAGAATCATAAAAACAATATGAAAACTGAACTAAGTTAAACTATATACTAAAAGGAATAAAATTAAATAAAAAACAAATAAAAAATACAAAAAT
>CAZZIC010000040.1:10500-26986 GCA_964653985.1 uncultured archaeon
CCCTGGAGCTCCACCCATACCTCCTGGTGGGACGCCTCCTCCGCCTTGTGCGGCACGTTGGGCTTGTTGGGCAGCTTGCTGATAGGCTTGTTGTTGTTGTCCACCTTGATAAATTCTTTGTGAGAATTCATACATAGATTTCTGTAAGGCTTCAATCTTCTGTTTCATTTCATTAAGATCTTCTTTAGCAATGGCATCTTCTAATTCTTTAATGGCTGCTTCAATTTTTTGTTTTTCATCTTCTTGAAGCTTATCTTTGTTATCTTCCATTAATTTTCTTGTTTGATAAATCATAGATTCTCCTTTATTTCGGGTTTCTACGGTTTCTCTTAATTTTTGGTCTTCTTCTTCAAATTCTTCTGCTACTCTTACTTTTTCTTTAATTTCATCTTCTGAAAGCCCCTTTGCTCCGGTGACTGTAATTCCGGTCTCTTTGCCTGTTCCCAAGTCTTTTGCGGTTACATGTACGATTCCATCTGCGTCAATAGAAAATTTAACTTCAATTTGTGGTACTCCTCTGGGCGCTGGTGGAATTCCTTGCAAGTGAAATTGACCTAAAGAAATATTATCTTTCGCCATTGCCCGTTCTCCTTGTAAAACATTGATGGTGACAGCTGGCTGGTTATCGGTCGCGGTACTAAATATTTGTTTCTTTTCGGTTGGGATAGTACTATTTCTTTCAATTAATTTTGTGAAAACTCCTCCGAGTGTTTCTACACCTAGTGAAAGTGGAGTGACATCTAACAGAAGTAAGTCTTCCACATCACCCGCAATAACACCTGCTTGAATGGATGCTCCAATTGCGACACATTCCATCGGATCGATTGAATGTTCTGGTTCTTTCCCGAAAAACTTCTTAAATCGTTCTTGAACTGAAGGCATCCTTGTTGGTCCTCCAACTAAGATGATCTTATCGATCTCTTCAACCGCTAATTTTGCATCAGAAACTGCTCGATGCATAATGGGGTCTAATCTTTCAAGTACCGGTTCAATTAATTCTTCTAATTTTGCTCGGGTGATTTCCATTTCAAGATGGACTGGATTTCCTTCCTTTTGACTAATATAAGGAAGATTAATCGTTGTTGATAATACTGTGGATAATTCAATTTTTGCTTTTTCTACTGCGTCTTTGATCCTAATCATTGCTTTATTGTCATTTGACACGTCAATTCCTTCTTTTTTCTTGAATTCATTTACCACGTATCTTTGTAGCTTCTCGTCCATATCCTCTCCTCCCAATTGGGTATCTCCGGCGGTTGACAATACTTCTACAACACCTTCTCCGTATTCCATTACGGTCACATCAAAAGTTCCCCCTCCGAGGTCCAGAACACAGATTTTTAATAATTCTTCAGAAACTCTATCTAATCCATATGCTAAACATGCTGCGGTGGGTTCGTTAATCATTCTTACAACCTCTAAACCCGCAATTTCTCCAGCATTTTTGGTTGCTGTACGTTGAGCATCATTAAAATATGCTGGTACGGTAATAACTGCTTTCTTGACTTCCTCTCCTAAATAGGCGGATGCGTCGTTTTTAATTTTCTTGAGAATCATCGCTGAAATTTCTTCTGGAGAGAATTCTTTCCATTCTTCACCGACTTTAACTTTAGCTTGATAATCTAAGCCCATTTTACGTTTAATGGCTGTTACTGTACCATCCGGGTTAGAAACCGCTTGTCTTCGTGCTGGTTCCCCTACAACTTTCCTTCCATGTTCATCAAAAGCAACATAACTTGGAAAGGCTTTTCCCCCCAATGTTCTTCCTTCTGCGGCGGGAATAATTTCGGGTTTTCCTACTTCATTTAATACAGCACAAGCACTGTTAGAAGTTCCTAAATCTATTCCAACAATCTTTTCCTTTTTTGTGCGTTTTTTCTTTTTTTCTTCAGACATAATTATACAACACTACTTGGATTATTCAGTAATTATGATTATTATCTAGGTTTATATCAATTATATGCTTAATTTCTATAATTTTTTAATAATTATAAAATTTACTTATAATGATCTATAAATCATATTAAAGAATTTTTGTTTTAAGAATAAAAGTATTTGATATAATTTAGATCAATTTATAATAGTTTAAAATAAATTATAAGAAAAAATAATAATTAATAATAATATAAAAAATAATAATAAATTGGTGTTTATCATTCCAATGAGCAAATCGAAAATACTTCATGCTGAATTAAAAGAAAACCTATCAAATCGGTTTAATATAATTAAATCGACCTTAGGTATCCAAAATGATGCAGAAGTTGTTCGCTTCTTAATTCAAAATTATTTCAACGAACATATAAAAGATAGGGAATCCAAGGCGAGATTAGAATTAGAAGAAGATCGAGATATCATTAAAAGATTTATGGATAGGTACGGTGATGAATGGAGAAAACTCGGTGAAGATTAATGGTTTGGATACCTTCCGTGCAATATATCAAAGCGTTGTATAACGATCAAATAAAAGATGGCGTTTTGATCAATCGTGCTGGATTAATTTCGACTCTTGACAAAATTGAGTGGGGTATACCATTTCAAGGAGAACCAAATCTTTGGGATCAAGCTACTATCTTGTATAAGGAATTAATTGAAAACCATTATTTTTCGGATGGGAATAAGAGAATAGGATCTTTGGTTGTATATATATTTTTGGTTAAAAATGGTTATAAGTTTAATCCACCTAAGGGTGAAATCTTTGATATGACTATCAAAGTTGCTCAAGGATTATCTTCTTTTGATGAGATTAAACATTGGGTTGAAAAAAATTCAGAACGGATAGAATAAACTAAAAGCAGATGATTATAGTTTTATTTTGGAGTTGCCAATTTCAAAAGAATCTTAGCATGATTTAAATTGATCTATCATTTCTTTTTTCCATATAATAAAATACAATATAAAAAGTAGAATGGGCATAAACCAACTAAACTTTGCATTCTATAGGATAAAATTCAATATTTGAAATATGTATACCATTTCTTAATGTCTTTGAAGTCATTTAATTTATTTATAATGATCTTTAAATCACCAAAATTCAAAAAAAATTTAATAGATCCATTTTTTAATAAGATAAAGAAGAAGGATACCAAATTAATTATTTTTTAAACGGAAATAATATAATCAAATTCATTTTAATACTGATTAGATATGGCAGAGGATAAGGAAAAGATCGAGAAAAAGGATACAAAAAATCCCGGATCAGTAGAATCTAAATCGAGTTCTGAAGTTAAAAAAGAATCTACTGTCGAAAAAGGTCAAGGAACTGAGGGAAAAAGCCTTTCTAAAGAAAAAGAGGAGGAAATAAAAGAAAAGGTCTTTCCAATTGAGAAGAAAAAGGAACTCTTGGAATATTATTCCAAAGATGAATTGGCTGAAAAATTCCGAAGTGTTAAGAAAGAGCTTGTAGAAAGTAGGGAACAAATAGAAGAATTACAAGAAGGAGTTCAAGAGTTACAAGATGAGGTTAAAAGTTGGAAAAACAAATATATGCACCTGCAAGCTGATTTTGAGAATGCACAGAAAAGATGGGTCAAATCCAGACAAGAATTAAGAAACCAAAACACCGCCAATGTAATAAAGGATTTTCTTCCGTTATATGACTCTTTTCAAAAAGCTCTCGAGAATAAAAATGAGAAGAATCAAAAAGAAATCGAGCTGCTTGAAAAATTTTATAATCAGTTTTTAAACCTTTGCAAAGCTTACAAGGCGGAGCCAATGGAAGTCAAAACAGGTGATTCTTTTGATTATAATCTCCATGAAGCAGTTACAACGATTGAAAAAGAAGATCTAGCTCCTAATACTATTGTGGACGTCATCCAACAAGGTTGGAAAATTAATAAGGATGTATTAAGATACGCAAAAGTGGTACTTTCTCGAAAACCTAAACCTCCTGAACCGAAAAAGGAAGAAAAGGAAGAAGAAAAGAAAGAAGAGGAAAAGAAAGAACAAAAAGAAAGGGAAGCCCCCCCAAATAAGGAGAACGAAAGGGAAAAGGAAGGTAAGGAAGAGGTTAAGAAGGAGAAAGATAAAAAAGAATCTGAGGAGTAAAAAAACAAGAGATTTAAAGAGATGAATGGATTAAAAAAGTTAAAACCTTATTCCTTTATTTTTCAAGAAGATTAATCAATTTTCAAACGGAAATGAGTTGAATTTTTTGGATTATTCCTTCTCATTTGGTTTAAACCTAAAAGATTATTAGGTTAAATTCTTTTTTTATATATAAGTTATACCAATTTAAAGAACATAAAGTGAATTAAAACGTGTCAGAGGAACCACAGCTCCCTCCTATTCCAGCAATAGGGGATGTTCTTGACAGAAAAGAGAGATTCATTCAAAAAGTGTATTCTGTAATCAAATGTCAAGACTGTAGTAAAAAATATACACGGAA
The DNA here is from genome assembly GCA_964653985.1 of uncultured archaeon. GTDB lineage: Archaea > Asgardarchaeota > Lokiarchaeia > Sigyniarchaeales > SOKP01 > CAZZIC01. The sequence goes on from CAZZIC010000040.1 coordinate 14,885, forward strand.
ATTCCGCCCGGGAGACTTTACCTTCAAAAAACTCCCTGATAAGAAATGTCCAGAATGTAGTAAAATAAATGTGTTAACTATTGTTGAGATTTATTCTAAGTGGATAGACCCTAAAAAACAAAAGAAAGAAGAAGAAAATTAATTTTAGTACTATTTTTAAAATATGTTGCATCAAGATTTAGAAACCCTTATTGATAAAGCTATCTCACAAGATTTTATCGTACATAAGATTTCGGATGAGGATAGACAAAATGATTCGTATAAGGCCTTAAAATTTACTCTTTCCTTTAATAATATCGAAATAGTATATGAACGTAAAGTAGAAAGTGAGAAATATCCTGTCATTCCAAGGTATCAATATCTTTTTGGCTTTTATCCTCGAGATGGATTATGTGTGTTTTTAAATAAAGAGAATCACAAAGTTGCTGCTTGCGATGGACCATTAGAAGAGATTTCCAATTCTTGTTCTTTAGTACATTCGTTAATGTATCTTTTAGTTCCAACAGATAGGTTCGAAGTGTATTCCTATCTTCCCGCTTGTTGTGAAGTCAATTGCAATAATAGTCCAAAATCCTATAATCTGCGAATAAATCTATTTAACAAAAACGAGTAAAGAAAATTGCGTAATATTTACCTAATTCCTCTTATATCTTTAATATATTTATAAATTTATATTATTTTCAATTATGATTAAAAAGAAACTGGTGTCTGATTTTTTATGAAAAGATTGTTGATAGTTGGTGGAGGTAAGTTTGGAGAAAAAGCACTTTCATATGCAAGAGAAGAGAATTATAAAGTTATAATAATTGATAAAGATCCAGATTGTATTAGTTCTCAATATGCCACTAAAACTTGTTTTGACGTTGAAGAAGTAAGAGAAAATGTAAAGAGTATTGAAGATGAACAAGTCTTATTTGTAAATGTGGATATCTCTTCGACATATGATTTGATTGAGTTTGTTGATTTTGAATATATTATTCCCGTAGTCCCAGAGCATTTAATGGCTCATCTAATAAAAAATCTCTTAAAGAGCAATTCAATTAGTTTAAAGGTCAATGAAAGAGCGTTTGAAGAATTTCTATCAAAAGTCAAGGGAGAGCTTCTGATAAGTGCAAGTAAAGAACAAGGGCTTGCTTGTCTTTCTTATGCCAAAGAAGGGGAAATATGTCCCGATAATTGTACAGGACCAAAGGATTATTGCCCAAACTTTCAAAGAGAAAAACCAGTTACAATCACTAATTATTTAAAAAGTTTTTATGGAGTCTCAAGAAACTTGCTAATTAAAAGTAATGACGAATTGGAGCTTTATAACATAAATGAGAGTATCCAATTACAATCGGGACTGGGGGGACTAAGAGGAAAAGATATTCAAGAACTTCTCAAATCCTTAGAAAAACATAAAGATTCTTTAGTATCTAATAAATTCAATTTGATTGTTGCAACAAGCTGTAACTGTCATGGTGTCATTCATTTCATGAAAAATAGTAAATAAAATATTGATTTATTTCAACAGAGCAATATTTTGGATTTTAAGGTTATCTGGTTTTCTTAAAGGTGATAAAAATATATATTTTCTATGCTTTTTTTAAAAGGTATTTGATTTCCTAATAATAATATTACCAAATCAAGAAATATCCTTTATTCTCACAGATAAACAATAGGTAGTTATAATAAAGTAAAAAAATATAGTATGAATCATGAAAATGAATAAAACAAACTTGAATGATTTAGCAAAAATTAAAAAAAATGTAATAAGACGGAGGATCTCCAGCTACGATAAGATTGGGAGAAATATGGATAATATACAGGTAGAACCCCATAGCAAATATGAAATATGCGACATCAAAGGAGCGGGAATAATAAAACATATATGGATGACAATTGCTAATTCGGAGTCCGATTATCTTCGAAAATTGGTTTTACGTATATGGTGGGATAATGAGGAGCATCCTTCCGTAGAAACACCAATAGGGGACTTTTTTGGGATTGGACATGCGAAAACTACAAATTTTTGGAGTGTCCCTTTTTCGAATGGCCCAGAGGATGGAAAGGGGTTCAACTGTTTTTTTCCAATGCCTTTTTCAGAAAGAGCTCGTATCGAAGTAGAAAATCAATCTGAGACCTTGACAATTTTATACTTTTATATTGATTATGAAGAATATCAAAATTTAGAGGATAATTATGGCAGATTTCACGCTATGTGGAGGCGTGAAAATCCTTGTGAAGGAAAAGAATATAAAGCGGGAAAGAAAGTTGAGTATTTTATTAAGAAGAATAAATCTCATGAAAAGGATTATGTTGTAATGAAAGCTGAGGGAGAGGGGCATTTTGTAGGAATGCATCTTAATATTCACAATCTGTTTGAAACCGAAAAACATAATTGGCCCGGAGAAGGTGATGATTACATTGTTATTGATGACGGAGAATCCATCCTCTATGGAACTGGAACCGAGGATTATTTCTGTGGGGCGTGGTGCCCAAGTCAATATTACTGTTCTCCATATTTTGGTGTTATCCTTCCTGGAGGAGAAAATTGGAGTGGAAAAATCTCGTATTATCGATATCATATCGAAGACCCGATTTACTTTCACAAAAATATTGTGGTAAAAATTGAACATGGACATGCGAATCAGAGATCAGATGATTGGTCCTCTACTGCCTATTGGTACCAAACTGAACCTCATAAAAAGTTTGAAGAACTGCTCCCAGTTGAGGAGAGGTTACCTCGGGAAAAACCAGAGGAGATTTAATTTCTCCTTATCTCTTTTTTTAAATTTGAAGGAATTTATCTAATTTTTTGGGTTTTAAATTATATATTTCTTTCCACTTATAAAATTGTTTATTATCAATTAAGTGAATTTCAAACGGATGATATAAGGGCAGACCAGCTTTTTCCTCAATTTCCGCTAATACTTCTGCTCTTTTTCTATGACTTCTCTCAACTTCACTAATCACTAATATATCAATATCACTTGCGACTACAGATTTTCCTTCCAAAATACTCCCAAATAGATACACTTCTGAGTCTTTTAATAGAATTTTGACGGAGTTGAAGATATTGGTTAAGTATTTTTCACGATTCTCGTGCATTTCTTTCCGCGAGATCATCATTTTCAAATTTTCTGACAATTTTTTTCACATCCTTTACAATTTTTAGGGCTAATTTAGCATCTTCCTTATCATACCTAAAGTCAAAATATCTTGTATTCAAATAGGCATTTTCTAAATAAATTAAGTCTTTTCTATCATATTTAAAACTTTCCTCCTTGGTAAGATGATATATCATCCCAAATAATTTTCTGAGTGAATGAGTTTTTGGAGATTCGCCCCCTATTTCAAGGATTTTTGCTTTTAACAATAATTGAACTGATTGCTCTGAAAAAAAAATCGTAAGATCCCAATCCTCCTCTTGATACCGTTGTTTAGCAGCTTCAAAAAAATTATTTGCTCTGGTTCGCATTAGATCTACTTCGTCCTTATGCATAATCTCATCATCATAAAATTCAAATCTTAATTGATAAAAAGAAAAGGGTAAAAAATTAGTTTTCGATTCCCAATAATTTGATGATTGAATCTGCCATACTATATGGATCCAATTTTTTTTTCATTACTTGGTTTATTAATTCATCCACTTTAATATTAGAATCAATTAAATTTTCAACTTTTTTGGTAAGTTTATATTTTAGTATTTGGAGAGTTTCACTTTTGATTCTGGTTTTCATATAGTTCGAAATTACTCCAGTTTTTTCAAGATATTCTCTATGCTTATCAAGCACATCCAGTAATTTGTCGAAATTTTTTCCCGTTTTCGAATTTGTTTTTACGATTTCTGGAGTCCAATTGCGAATCTTGGCGAAATCGTCATTCAATTGATCAGAGTCATACTTATAATTCATATTCATTTCCAACATTTGTATAAGTTCGGAAACTTTTTTATCTGCACCAGGTAAATCCATCTTATTAACGATAAATATATCGGTTATTTCCATTATTCCTGCTTTAATTGCCTGAATATCATCTCCCATTCCTGGGACTAATAAGACAAGGACAGAATGGGCTGATTTGAAAATATCAACTTCAGATTGTCCGACACCTACCGTTTCAACGATTATTATATCACAACCATATGCATCTAAAATTTTAATCGCATCTTCCGTGGCTCTTGCAAGACCTCCTAACTGTCCCCTATTGGCCATACTTCGAATAAATACATTTTCAAGGGAGAAATATTGTTTCATGCGAATTCTATCGCCCAGTAAAGCACCTCCCGTAAGAGGTGAGGTAGGATCCACGCATATGATTCCAATTTTCTTTCCTTGTTCTACATATTTTTCCACTAATGTGGAAATAAACGTGCTTTTACCGCTTCCAGGTGCTCCAGTTATTCCTAAGATATAAGTATCTCCCGTATGTTCATAGATTTCATTAATTATTTTCTCTGCTAACTCAATATCATTTTCGACGAGAGTGATCAATCTAGCTGCTGCTCTTGCATCTCCATTTAATAGTTTTTCCGTATAATCAGTATAATCCATGATTTTTCTAATTAGGTTTTTTATCGTTTTAAATTATTTTTGATGAACTCGACAATTTCTTTAATTTCTGTTCCAGGACCGTGAAACCCCTTTAATCCATGTTCTCGTAAAAACTCTTTATCATCTTCAGGAATTATGCCTCCAACGGCAACAAGAACGTCATCGATACCTTTTTCTTCCAATTTGTCCATAATTGCGGGACACAAGGTATTATGAGCTCCGCTAAGGATGCTCAATACGACGACATCGGGATCTTCTTGGATTATGGTGTTAGCAATATCACTGGGGGTTTGATGAAGTCCTGTATAGATTACTTCCATTCCGGCATCTCTTAACCCTCGTGCGACAACTTTCGCCCCACGATCATGTCCATCTAAACCGGGTTTACAGACCAAAACTTTAATTTTTCTATCATTACTCAATTAAATCACCGTTTAAATTTAGAATATTGAATCCTCTTGATATGTTCCAAAGATTTCTTTTAAAGTGGCTACAATTTCTCCGACTGAGGCGTAAGCTTTTACTGCATCTAAAATATATGGCATTAAGTTATCTGTTCCTTGTGCCGCTTCTTTTAAGCGCTTTAAAGTTTCTTCTACCTTTTTATTATTTCTTTTTTCTTTTACTTTTCTTAATTGTCTCTTCTGTTCTTCGGAAACAGCATCGTCAACCTTTAAAATATCTGGATTCCGACATCCTTTTGGTTTAAATCTATTGACCCCAACAATGGTGCGGTCCCCATTTTCAACTTCTTTTTGATATTTATATGATGCATTAGCAATTTCTCGTTGGAAAAAGTTCTTCTTGATTGCGGGAATAACACCGCCTAATTCATCAATTCTTTCAAAATAATTTTCTGCTTCTTCTTCCATTTTATTTGTTAAAGACTCTAAGTAATAAGAACCAGCTAAAGGATCAACAGTATCCGCTACACCAGATTCGTGTGCTATAATTTGCTGGGTTCTTAGTGCTACTCTTACAGCTTCCTCAGTAGGGAGACATAACGCCTCGTCAAATGAATTGGTATGTAAAGATTGGGTTCCTCCTAATACTGCGGCTAGTGCTTGAATGGTAACACGGACAATATTGTTTTTGGGTTCTTGAGCAGTTAATGACACTCCTGCTGTTTGAGTATGGAATCTAAGCCTCATAGATTCTGGTTTTTTAGCCCCATATTGTTCTTTCATCCTTTTTGCCCAAATTCTTCTCGCGGCCCTATATTTTGCAATCTCTTCAAAAAAATTATTATGAGCATTAAAGAAAAAAGATAATCTATGAGCAAAATCATCGACATCTAATCCTCTTTCCATAGCCGCTTCTACATATGCAAATCCATCCGCCAATGTGAATGCCAATTCTTGAACCGCTGTGGAGCCAGCTTCTCTTATATGATATCCACTAATACTAATAGTATACCACTGTGGAACATGTTCTTTACAATATTCAATTGTATCCACAATTAATCTCATAGAAGGTTCGGGAGGAAAAATCCAAGACTTCTGAGCAATATATTCTTTTAATATATCATTTTGAATAGTTCCTCTCAATTCTTCCGGAGAAGCGCCTTGTTTTTCTCCAACAGCAATGTACATAGCCAGTAAAACTGAAGCTGGGGCATTAATTGTCATGGATGTTGAGATATTTGATAAATCTATCCCATCGAATAAAGTTTCCATATCGTCTAAGGTATCAATAGCGACCCCTTCTTTACCTACTTCTCCCATTGATTTTTCATCCGTAGATTCATACCCATAAATAGTCGGCAAATGAAAAGCAACACTTAACCCAGTTTGACCGTGATCTATTAGATATTTAAATCGTTGGTTAGTTTGTTCTGCGGTACCAAAACCCGCAAATTGTCGCATTGTCCATAATCTTCCACGATACATATTATGATAGGGACCTCTGGTAAAAGGGAATTGGCCAGGTTCGTCAAGATCTTTTTCATAGTTAAGGTCATCGATATCTTCTGGCTTGTAAAGCCTTTTAATTTCAATATCCGATAAGTTTTTAAAATTCCTTTTGAACGTTTTCTCTTCTCCTTTTAGATTTTCTTGTTTTTTGCTTTCAGTCATAAATAACACAATAATTTAGCTAAATTATAATTTAATTATGATTTGGTAATCAATTAATTCATTTTTAGTAAGTTTTTTATCTTATTAATTTTTTCTTAAAAAGCAGTATAAGTTTAAAATTCGTTTTTTTTTTTTTAATTGATTCCATGCAGTGCTAAAAATCCAAATTTTTGATACTTCTCAGATTAATTCCATTAAATAGATAGGTAATAGTCAGAATTCAATTCCAGCTCTTGCTTCGATATCTTCATTATAAGGATGCTTGACCATCCCAAAGTCTGTAACATAATCTGCCAGATCAATTAAGGCTTGAAAATTCTTATACCCAGAAATTAAGACCTCAACATTTTCGGGTTTATTTTCTAAAATCTCTATTAAATCTCCTAATTTTAAGAGTCTTAGAGCAATAGCATCAACAACTTCGTCCATAGCGACCAAATCATATTTCCCCGATTGAATTGTCTTGTTAGCGAAATTTAGTCCCTCCTTCGCTAATCTTTTATCTTTCTCTTTCACTTCCTTCTCTGGATGAATAAACTCTCCCCTTCCAAATTGCTTGATTGGGATATATTTATTTAAAAAGTGAATCTCACCCATAAAGTAACCTGAATTTGACTCTGCTTCTTCTTTATGATGTTTTAAGAATTGTATCAAAATAGGTTTTAGTCCATGTCCCAGAGCTCTTAACAATCCGCCGATTATAGAAGTAGTCTTACCTTTTCCATTTCCGTAGTAATAATGGATTAATCCTATTCTTAAACTTTTTGAATTTTTCATGAATCTCGTTTATTGAAGGTTAAATTTCTAACCTAGTCCTTATGATAATTATTACTAATTATAAAACATCTTTTTATAAATAGGTAGAGTTTTAAGCCGATTTTCACATTAGTAAATAAGAATAACTTAAAGAATACAATTAAACCGTAAGATATGCCTCATTGATCGCAGAACATCCCCCACAACGTACACATCCAGCTTTTGTTTTAAGAGGGTTTAGACCATATTTCTTCATCAATTTTGCTGTTTTGAGGTAAAGATCATAGAAATAATCAGGATCCACTCCAGAAAATTGATATTTTTTTCCCGGAATCGCTCTTACCGGGGTTATAAAAGGAATAACTCCCAAGGTTATTACTTTCTCCAGTTTTTGAAGACTTATTCTCGGAGGATCTTCAAACCCAACTAAGATAAAGGTGTCAACTTGGTTTTTTCCGAATATTTTCACTGAATCCTTCCAATTCTTTTCAAATAATTCTCGTGGGATCTTAGCTTTTCCGGGAGTAATTTTCTTCCTAAGATCTTCATCTAATGTTTCCAGATGTATTCCAATAGTATCCGCTCCCGCTTCCTTTAATCTTGTGATATAGGTCAAATCTTCCATCGGTTCTATTTGTATATGTAGAGGAATATCCGGATGATTCTTCTTTAAGCCCCGTAAAACTTCAATATATTTGAGAGCTCCTTTATCTTCTGTATCATACGTTCCCGTGGTTAAGGTCATATGAGAACATCGCCCCTCTTTCTTAGCTTGAGTTATTACTTCTGAAATTTGCTCAGCAGTCTTTTCTAAAGTTGTTGTTTCATATTCTAAACTTAACTGAATCCCGCAGAACTTGCAAGCCTCTCCACAAGTCCAATGTTTACATTCTTGATAAACTGTTGTTGCCAGACAATCTATACCATGGACTAAAGCAATTTTCTTCATTTCAATCCCATCTGAAGTTTTAAATTGGGGATCGTAATAATTTGGGTTTTTTATTAATTTCGCCTTAGCAAAAGATTTATTTGTTTCTTTCTTCTTAATATTGAAATAATCACCATCTTTCTTGCCAAGAACTAAATCGGTTTGTTCCTTATTGTCCCATAACGCAACATTGACAAGTGTTGTATTATCTTCTAATAGAAAATATCTACCTCCGAGAGGACCAGCACCACCTTTACGTCCAAAGGATATACCTTGGTCTTCATAATAACCTTGTAATTCTGGATTTAAATAAATTCCTTTACATAATAATTCGGTCTTTATTTTTAGACTAGTTTTAGGATTCATTTAGCTTCTAAAAAACCTCAAATTAAAATAAATAAATAAATTAAATTTAAATTTGAATATTTCCCAATTAAGGAAAAGATTTCGATTATTTATTTTTAAGTCTTATAAGTCTTATAGTGCAAAGATAAACGAATATTAATCAAAAAATATCTAAATTCCTATAGTGCTTAAGAACCATTAAATTATAGATTTGATTGTAGGGAGATTACATTTTTTTTAAAATCGAAAAATAGAAGGTAGAACCTCTGTTCCGACCTTGAGATTCCATCCAAATTTCTCCACCATGTAATTGAATAATCTTTTTAGAGATATATAAGCCCAGTCCTGTCCCATCAATACCTAGATCAAATCCTTGGCCATAACGTTCAATTTTACCAAATTGAGTAAAAACTTGTTTCTTTTCATCATCTGAAAATCCGATACCGGTATCTTTGATGGAGATAATATATTTCTTGTCCGTTATTTCTGATCTAATTTCAATTTTTCCATTTTCAGGAGTATATTTAATCGCATTACCTATAAGATTTTTAAGTACCTCATAAATCCTTTCCTTCTCAAAGTAAGTGACCATGTTTTCATGTATATCGGTTTTAATGGTTTGATTTCTCTTCTTCGCAAGATGTTCAAATTCCTTAGCGGTAAATTTAATTAAAAAACTAAGATTTTCTTTTGATCGTCTTAATTTGACCTTCCCGCTTTCTAATTGAGCTCCTTTTAAGAGATCTTTTATTAAGTCTTCTAATCGAAGGCAGCCCTCCTTAATTTTCCCAACAATTTTAATAAATTTACTTGGAAGCTTTTCCTCATAAAGTTCAATTAGAAGATCAGCATATCCTTTAATAGAAATTAGAGGTGTCTTTAATTCATGAGAAGTTCTCCTTAAGAATTGGGATTTTAATTTGTTTAATTGTATTAATTCTTTTTCGATTTGTTTTTTCTCAGTAATATCAACAATCGTGACAAATGACGCTGGTCTCCCTTGATAACTAATGTCTTTATAAAAAATATCTAACCATTTTACCTTACCTGATGTTGTAATCGCTCTAAACTCATATCTCTCTTTTGCATTTCTGGCTCTTTTCTTTCTTAACTCCATCTGCTCTTTAACGAATTCTAAATCATCTGGATGTATGTATTTTTTTCCAACTATGGCAGGTTTATTTTTTAAATCTTCCATCTCTAATTCGAAAATTTCGACCCATTTTTTATTAACGTATTTAATTTTTCCGCTTTGTACAATTTGAATTCCGGTCGAAGATTGTTCGGCCAGATTTTTAAATAAAACCGCTGTTTCTTTTAAACTTTGTTCGGCTTTTTTTCTTTCTGTGATATCCGCAAAAATTATTAAATCTGCCGGAGTCCCTTCATAATTAATTTTTTTTGAGTAACTCTCTAACCACTTAACTTCATGATCAACTAATAATCTAAATTCATATGAGGGGAACGTTTTTGAATTGCTTTTTAATCTTTGAGCAAACTTTCTTTTTACTTTACTTCTATCTTCCGGATATATCAATTCCATGACTTCATAGAAACTAATATCCATAAGGTCTTTTTCAGTAATTCCCGTAAAGGACCTTGCTTTCTTATTTACATACTTTAATTCACCGTTTTGGACGATTTGAATCCCTAATGAGGATTGATCTGCTATTGTGCGAAATTTTTCTTCCGATTCTCCCAATCGTTGCCTTGATTCTTTTAATTTCTTTTCTGCTTTTTTTCGCTCTGTTATATCGATGAGAATCCCATTATACTTGAGTATCTTATTATTCTTATCGGTTATAGGTAAAGCATAATCTCGAACGTATCTAATATCTCCTGTTGTTTTATGAATTATTCTGTATTCCAAATCATACTTTTCAATGTTTTTAAATGCTTTCAGATACTCTGTGATACTTCTTTTCAAATCATCTGGGTGTATAATTTCGAGATTAACGAGAGAATCTCCTATAAATTCTTCAGGATCATAGCCTGTCCAGTCTTTTATTTTATTAGAAATAAATCCAAAAGTCGCCTTAACATCTGGTAAAACGGAATAGATGACAATTGGTAGGTTATAAACCAATTTCCTATATTTATCTCTTTCTTGCTTTAATAAATGCTGAGCTTCAACTCTTTCTTGTATACTGTCTATAAACATTAAAACAAAATTCGGAGATACAAATTCGAACGTAAACTTAAGGTATTCTCGATTCTCATAAGTATAAGCATCATAAAACCGTTCTAGGATTTTTTGTGTTTTTTCTTTATAACACGCATTAATATAATCAATAATATCTTTCTTATCTTCAAAAATTTGAGATGTTTTATAGCCAATCACACCATTAATGTTTCCTTTCGTTTCTTTTAGCATCTCTTTATTAAAGTCTACTAAAATAAAATCATTTTCCTTCCTTTCTAAGATTAAGCAAGGAATCGGTACCGCATCAAAAAATGAATCCAATCTTTTTGGATCCTTAAATATCTTATCGTATCTATGATCCAAGTCTTTTCCCATTAAAAAGCTGTTTAATATTCTTTCCTAACCATTTAATAATATATATCCTATTTATAATTTCTTTTTTTTGGACAATCGGGAAAATAATATAAATTAAAAAAACCTCGATTTTTTAGAACATAGGAAACTGAATTGATGAAATTTTTTTATTAATCGTGAGAAATGCCTTTTGCTTTTCTATTGGAGGAGCATATATATTTAATAGATCAATATAATCTATAGTGATTTCTTTTTCTTCTGATATCGGCGTTTATCTTTTTCCCTAATGTAGTGTTTAGAAAATTGATAAAAAAGTCTGCCCTTAAGAGATCGGGATCTAAAACGATTTGAATATATTTCTTCATCTCTTGATTATTTTGAATGGGATTTATTCTTAATTCTCTCTTTGCTTCTAAGGGCAAATAAAAAGCATTATCTTCAGAAGGAAATAGAAATTCTCTCTCCTCATCGGGAAAATTAATATCTAATACTATTTTTTCTAAGGGGATCTTTTTAAAACTTGTTCTTTTTAATAAATTTTCAATTCCTTTTTCAAAAAGAATAGACCTGAAATCTCTAAATCTGGAGGGGGAAACTAAGTATCCTAGATGAGGTAGTATTCCTTCTTTTTTGTGTTTTAAATTTTTTAATAGTTCTTTTTGAACTTCCTCATTTGAGGTGATCTCACCAGTAAAAAGTTTTCTAGGATTACCTCTTTTTAAGATTAATAAATATCTGGAAATTAATTCTGATTCTATATTAAACTGGGAAGGGATAGATAAAACAGCTTAAATATAGAAATCTCTGCTTATTTCTGTTTTACTATAGGTATTTTAAATGATTATTATAGGCTGAATTTAAATTAATAGGTCTAAAAGAAGTCTTTTTGGAAATGGCATAATTTGAGATTAATAATTCATAAATATAATTATCTTTAATTTAACAAAAAAAATTCCAAATGAAGAA
>CAZZIC010000041.1:0-26875 GCA_964653985.1 uncultured archaeon
TTCACGCCCCTTGCCTCGGGCGACCATATCGCAGTCCCTAAGGACTCGAGAAAGAAGCAATTTAGTTGATCTATGTAATGAAAAATTTAAAATTAATCTCTATGTATGGTGAAGGAGTTAAATGAAAAATTTAAAATTAAAAGGGCTAAAGTACAATAAAGGAAAGTATCATCTATATGATCAAAGATATTTATTTTTCCCTCCCCAAATAATTGATATATTAGCCTCTATTTATGGTGAAGGAGTTAAATCATTATTAGTTTGGTTAGGTAAAAAAGCAGGTTGGGATTTTGCTCAAAATTGGGAAGAAAACTTAAATCCAAGTTCTTTGGATTATTTTATTGATAAATTTTGTGAAAAATTGAATAGTCAAGGTTGGGGAGAGTTTATACCAAAAAAGATTTCTGATGAAGAAATAATCATTGAACTTCATGATAATATCTCATCTAGTCTTGAAAATTCAAAATATTATTGTTATTTCATTTCTGGAGTCTTAAGTGGACTTGGAGAATTTGTACTCTACAAAGTTGATGTTGAAGAAACAAAATGTTCAATTGAGGATGAGGATTCTGAGTTTTGTGAATTTAGATTATTGAAAATATCTTAAAAGTTTACCAAGGATCCCAATCTCTCGGATCTAATCCCTCTTCATTCTTATTGATATTTTCCTCCGTAAATTCTTGTTCCTCTTTTAAGTTTTTCCTTTCATCCTTATTTTCGTCGACTCTCAAATCAAATTCCCCACTTTCAGTTTGAAATGTATCCTCTCCGATAACAACATCCTTGAAAGCAGATAGAAGAGAGAGAAAGTTAAAGAATTCCTCTCTATCCATTTCAACTTCAATTGAATTATTACTATTTAATAATGAAAATTTAACGAGCCTTATCTCTCCGCTTATCTCAACAGAAGTTAATCTAATTCTTTCCTCTTTCTTCCTTAATTGTATGTTCCATGAAGTTTCTCTTTTTTTCTCAATTTCCATGGTGATAAATTCTCTCAGTATAAGCTCTGTTAATAGTTATATAAAAATAGATTAATATAAAACTTACTATAAATTAAAATTTTTCTTAATTCTAAATCTAAAGAACTTAGAAGTAATGGGCCAGAAACTAAAAAAGCTAAGATATAGAAAAGATTTACTGTACCTATTCAGTAATTCTCTTCCCATATTTCAATAAATTTTTTTAATCCTTGGGCTTTCAAATTTTCCTTTCTATAACGATAAATCTTGATACGACCAAATTTCTTTTCCTGTATTAATCCAATTTCCTTCAATTTCTTTAAATGTCTTGATACGATTGAATGATTCAAATTTGTTTTTTTAATAATGGAGGAGATATTTAATTCATTTTTATAAACCAACAACTTGATAATTTTTAGACGTGCTTTTGATCCGAGTATTTCTTCTACACTTGAAGAATTTGTTTTCATTAAATTTTAATCCCTCTTCTATTTAACAAATTATAAATTAATTTCTCAAACCTTGATAATGGAATTTCATGTATCTTTATAAACGCTTTTCTTCCCTTAATCTCTTCACTAATTATATTAATTAAAATTAGATTTTCCCTTTCAAACTCATTTAAATAATTCCAAATTTGAGAATATTTCCGAGATTTCAAATTCAAGTTTTCACATAAAATCTTATAAAATTCAACACATTTCACAATAGAAATTTGATCACTATCACTTGCCTGTAAACTTCTTATAATTCCTAGCAATAACAATAGTTTATGTAAACTTAGGTATTTTATGATATCTTGAGCAGAGAACGGAATCAAATCCGAATTTCCTATTCTAATACATTCTGAATTAATAAAAGTTAATCGTTTGTTTTCTGCAATCTTTCCCGCCCTCCAAATTAAATCTAGACCATATCGAATATCTCCACCATTTTTAAATACAATTTCTGAAATCATTTTAATTAATTTTTTTGATAATACATTTTTCTTTAAACTTATGTCGACCCTATAATATAAAATATCAAAAATTTGTTCTTTTTCATAACTGGGAAACTTTATAATATTTTGTTGTAAAGTACTTAATGTACTTGAATCAAGATTACTTAGACAGGAAATATCCCTTACAATTCCGATAATGGATATTCTCTGGGGAGAATTAAATGAATCATCATTTATTCTTGTTAAATAATAAATCAAATCTTCTTTATTATTCATTAAATAACTTAATTCATCTAAAATTATCAAAAGATGGAAATCTCTTTTATTTAAAATATCAATAATAATTTCCAACAAATCATGAGGAGAATATCCTCTTTTTGGAAAATTCTTGTTAAGTGTTCTGACAATTTTTACTAGAACTTTGTAACTAGTTCTCTGCTTTCTACAATTAATGTGAACATATTTTATAACTATGTTTCTCCTCTGAGCAGCTTCAGATAACAGACTAGCAAAAAGCTTAACTGTAACAGTCTTTCCGATACCCGTTCTTCCCGTAAGTAAAATCTTTCTTGACATTCTGTTTGGATTTGTTATCAAAGTTAAAAATAGTTGAGAAAGCAATTTTAATTCACTATCTCTATGTGGAAGTTTTTCTGGAATATAATTTATATCTAATTTGCTTTCATCGTTGAATAACGTTTCATTTTTCAATAATTCATCGAAATAATCTACTCTCATTTAAAAAACCCTCAAGGAATTATATTAAAAGTAATATATTTGCACCTTATAAGAAAGAAGGGAGTATAAATTTTCTATTATTATTATAAGAATCTAAATATATTTTAAATCTTTAAATAAAGAATTATGTCGGTAATAATTGTGATTTTACTTGACCAGAATTTTTGAGCTAATATTTAAAGTAAATTTCGGATAACATTTTAGGATTTTTATTTTTTTTATAATGCAATATACCGATAATTAATGAGAACAAAAAAAAACAGAAAGGAAAATAGAAAAGGACAGCACTAACAAAGTATTCATTATTATCCAATTTTTTTTCATCTAGTGATTCTTGAAATTTTTCAGAATTAGAATTTTCATTATCTAGATTGATTTTAACTCCTATATTAAACTCAGAGATAGTCTCTTTTAATTTATCTGTTTCATTTAATGTTAATTCTATTCTTAATTCTATAAAACCATTAACTGTAGCTATTTGTGAGTAGGAAATATTAATAAAAAGTTTACCATTTTCAAAAATTTTTATTAAATGACTGTATATTAATAATTGCTTTCGAAAAATTTCTACTTTTATTAATTTATTATTTAAAAACTCCTTCTGATCGTTTAAAAAGTAATAAAGTTGAAACTCCATTTCAAAAGAATCATTTTCAGTAATGTTACACTTCTGACTTATTATCTCAAGGTTTACATTAAGTTTATTTACATGGATAGGAAGAGAGATATTCACTTCACTATAGATCGCATTTCCCTCAAAATTAAAATTAACTGTATTACTTCCTGTTCTTAGTTCGGAGTAGGTTGACAACATAAAATTGATTGTTCCATTTGAGTTTGTAATAAGAACATTTTCTGTAAATGCTTGATTGTTTGAAATTATTCCTACTTTAATAGGGATGTTCCTTAATCCTGTTAAATTCACTGAATCTAGGAATTTGATTGTTATATTTTGAGACTCACCGTAAATTAATTCTTTCTCGTAGTCTATAATCTCTATTGTAACATTTTTTTTCAAGATTTCAATTTCTAACTCATCTAAGATCTGATCTTCAACAATTCCCATCTCATCCCCATAATAATAATACAACAATCTAACTTTTAGTCTACTCATTGGAATTGTTTGTGTTAAATTTAAACTATCGATATTCAAAGACCAATTTCTTTTCATAATACCCACTTCATGAAACTCTCTCGAACACCAACTTATATTATCTGATTCATCCATTAGCTTCACTTTTACAAAAGCGTCCCCCTCGGAGTCAGAATAATTTAAAGCCCAAGATGCATTGATTTTTAAAACCTCATCTGTATAATATTCATATTGATTTGTTTCAAAATAATATACAATATAAGGAATATCTTGATTTGATGCTTTGGTATTTTTAATATAACTGTTTGCTCCCAAAAAAAATAGCAAAATCATAAATAAACCTAATCTTCTCTTCACATATTCATTTTATAATTAATTATTTAAACTACAATATTGGCGGATTTACCTAAAAAGAAAACGAAAATCTTTTTTTAAAAATTAAAGAAGAAGATTGATATCTTACATATTCAAAATCCCATAATAAGCTTTTTTAATTTTTAATCTAAATCAAACTTTACCAGTTATAAAGACAAATAAAAAAATTCATAATTCTGGAAAAGAATTATACATTATCTCGAAAAGATATATTCAAATATTTCCAAAAAAATTTAATTTATCTAATATTAACTTTTACATATTTATTGATTAAAGAAAATAATTTATGCATCTGAAAGAAAATGGGAAAAGTAAGAACCGATTTAATTAAGAATATTTCAAAGGAATTGATTAATAATTATCCTAACGTATTTACTACTGATTTTGAAGAAAATAAAAGATTATTGGATAAATATTTAGATGTAGATTCAAAACATCTAAGAAATAGGATATCAGGATATATAGTTAATTTATTGAAAATAAGGTCAAAGGAAGAATCAACTCAATAAAATAATAGATTTTTATTTTAATTTATTAAAATAGGGTGAGATTATTATTACAGATGATGCCAAAAAAATGGCCGAGCTTCTTAGGAAAGGCCATACCATGCTAAATAGGTCATGTCCTGTCTGTCAAAGCCCAATATTTCGGGATAATGATGATCTGCTCTATTGTCCTACTTGTAATAGAAGTGTGAAAATAGTGGGCAAATCCTCTCCAAGAGTTGAAAACGGAGAAAGTAAAATAGTAAGAAAAGTCGAATCAAGAGTAGATAAAAAAGTCTCTAATAAAGATCTAGAAGATGAGCTGAGAGATATTCTAGTAAAAAAAATAAGGTGGTTAGCTAGCCAATTAAAAAATGAAACCCAAACTGAGCTTATTGAAAAATATGTTAAATTAATATCTGAAATTTATGAACTTTTGTCAAACATTTAAAATGATTAAGATCTTTGTATAAGGTCATAGAATCTAAATCTTGCTTAATCTAGTTATTAAAATTAAGACCTTATTAGTTTCTATTAACCGAATACAAACAACATCAAGAACATTACTGCCATCATACCAAAAAGAAAAACCATTTGGATTCTTCCTTTTTTCTTTTGTTTTTTCTTTTCTTCCAAATAATTATCTTTACAAGCTTGACTACAAAACTTCTTATCAGGAGGCATAGCCTTTCCACATATCGGGCAATGTCCATGAGGACCCCACTTTTTTTTAATTTGATTTTTCCAAGATGATTGAGACATAATATTCACCAAAAGTTCTAATTCAAATATATAAAAATGAAAGAATTAATATATTTTATTGATAAGATTTAAAATGTAATTCTTGTTCCTTTAAACGAATCTATTCCCTTTATAATTTTCTTTAACGCAATGAAATCCTTTCCAGAAGTAATGTATAAAGGAATCTTGCTTCTCAATAAAATTTGCAGTGAAACGAAGTCAAAAATTCGATATTCCCCAGCAGAAGCTTGTGAAGATAAATCCTTGTTTAAAATAGTTCTCTTTAAATGTTCTGCTTTTATTTCTGAAATTAATTTTGCGTCCTTAAATTTTTTGGGATCTTTATTAAAAACACCTTCGACATCAGTAAGAATAATTGTTTTACTAGCTTCAACAAATTCAGAGACCTCCAAGGCTACTGATGTAGTTGATTGACCAGGTTGCAACCCTCCTATTACTATAATCTTTTGACTTTCCCTTGCGATTGCCAGATCATCCAAAGATTTCGGAACTTTAGGGTAGGCAAGATTTCCCAAAGATGCAGCTATTAATTTTGCATTGATTCTAGAAACTTCTATTCCAAAAAGGTCACAAAGAGCTTCATTATTTCTAAGCGCTCTCACTGTTCTAATAAAATCTCTGGCAATTATGCCCCCTCCAGATACTATGATAAATTCGTAGCTTTCAGAAAAATCTTTAATACAATTTCGAAATTCTATAATATGCTTTTTATTGATTTTCCCATCATTATGAAATAATAAGGATCCCCCAATTTTGAGAACAATTTTTTCTTTAGTCATAATAATATTAATTGATTTTTCTTTAATATTATATAATATTTAACATAATTAATTTAATTGGGTTGGGATATGCCAGAGATTAAAAAAATCATCGAAGTGAGTGTCCCTCATAGAATCTCGGGTTTTTTTGAAATTGTTGATCGAAAGAATTCTGGTAAAACAATTAAAAATCCAGAAAAGATTGGATCAAGAGGAGCAGGATTCAATTTAAGTGCTGTAGGAAAAACAATGGTAAAGGTTTTTAAATCTCCAGAACTTGAAGAGAAAAATTATAAAATATTCATAAATAATAATAAATTAAATAAGAGGGCAGCAACAAGTTATTATATCCTAAAATATGTTAAAGATTTAATTCAGAACCCAATAGGAATTGAAATTCATCATAAATTTGAATTACCTGTTGGTTGTGGATATGGAGCAAGTGGTTCGGGAGCATTAGGTATCATACTTGCCCTTAATAAAGCTTTAGCTTTGAATCTTGATCTCTTTGAATGTGGCAGAATTGCCCATATAGCAGAAGTTATTAATAGAACAGGATTAGGGACTGTATGCGGACAATTATCTGGGGGATTAAGCATTTTAAAAAATCCAGGTTATCCATGCCATTCCGAGAGAATACAAGTCGATAATAATATAAAAGTTGTTTGTACCTCTTTCGGAGAAATTTCTACTAAGTCCATATTGTCTGATCCCATTCTCAATGATAAAATAAAACATGCGGGTAAAATAGCTTTAAGTAAACTTATAAATTCTCCGGGAATTAAAACCTTTATGGATGTATCACTTGGATTTGTTAGGAAAACCAATATCTTAAATCTTTTGGATCTTAATGAAATAAAACAATTTCTCAGAGATCTAAACAATCAGAACATTATAGGGGCCAGTATGAATCAATTAGGGAAATCAGTCTATGCGGTTTGTAAAGAAAAGAATCTAGATAAGGTGAAAGAAATTTTTCAGTCTTATAATTCTATGGATAAAATTCACATATTATCTATAAATGATAAAGGACCAAAAATAGAGAACTTTAATTAGATTTCCTTATCTTGTTCATTGACCTTGATTTTAAAGTAGCAGCTTCAACTGCCTTATCAATGTTGCTCTCAATTTTGCTGATTCTAGTTCATGTATGGCTGTAATCGTAGTCCCCTTAGAGTTGCTACCATATCTTTTAATCCCCCCTCGATATTTTCCAGTTTTTAAAATTAATCTTAAGGCTCCCAAAACAGTTTTAACTGCCTTTATTTTTGGAGATCTCCCTTGGTAACCCCATTTTTATACCTCCGTTTGCTAAAGCTTCAATGATAATAAAAATTTATGCTAGGCACCTTCCCGTTATTATTAAAAGCGGTGCTGTAAAACCCATCAACCAATACTATAACAAACTCCTCGCTCGATATAAACATAAAAAGGACAAACAATGGATCTTCTGCGAAACCAATCGGTTAAAGAAAATTTAAACTTATAAAATTTGACCAAATAAGTTAATAGCGGATTCTTTTACAAGCTGACTATCCCTTAATCCAAAATCATTCCATAACACAATTTCCAAGACTATTTTTCCATTAGTTTTTTTAATTTGGTGAAAGCCATTATTTTTATAAAATTTAATACCATGAGCAAATTTTTGTGGTATATTCGTGTATATAATACCAATTTCTTTCTCTCTTTGAATTTTAATAAAAGTATTAAGCAATTTCCTTCCTAATTCTTGATTCCTAAATTGTGGATTTACATACACCAATTTAATAAAAACGTTTGGAATTAATTCTTCTAGAGCATCAATATGTGTTGCTTTATTTTCTGCCACCAAAATTCCCGCCACTATATTGTTTATGTAAGCAATAAGGACAAAGTATTCTTTATTGAGTAATTTTTTTTTAAAATTGTCGATTAATTCAATGAAATCATTAGCGCAAATCTTAAGATCAAAAAAATCCTCTTCAGTGGCTTTTCGTATTTTTATATTGGTTTCCATCATCAAAACAGGATTAGTTTAATTTATTCAATTATTTAATTTCTTCATAAATTCTTTTATTAAAAGAGATTTAATTGTTCCTTTTTTGCGATCATGATTTTCACAGACCGCACTCCTAATACCTATTATATCTGGTAAGATCTTTTTTATCTTATCCAAATCTCCAATAGTAATATTCCCGGCTAGTGCAACTTGGACGTCTAACTCTTTACACTTTTCTTTAAATTTTATGAGTTGATCAATATTTAAAAAATCAAAAAGCCCTTTTCCATCTTTAATAAGTGTATCCAACATGGCTATATCAGATCTCGATTTAGCAGCAATTTTTGGGATAGACAAAAAATCAGGGGAAGTGTTTAATCTCTTTTGGTCTGCATATCCTGCGGTAACTGTCTTTATGTCTTTATTGAAGCTCTTAACCGACTTTACTACTTTCGACATTAAATTTAAACCTTCCTTTTCATTTTTGGGTCCTTTTAAACCCACTTTTATTATATCTGCTCCTGAGTAAGCAGCACCTAATGCCGCTAAGGAGGCAGAGCCCGGTAAATTGGGAAAATCACCTATTGTGGCGCTTAAAAATTGATTTCCTTGTTTAGGAATCAAATCCTTCATTTTTGATATTATCCATGGAAAATTTGCTCCAAGAGATCCCTCTTTTGGATTTTTACAATCGATATAATCAACACCACTATTTATTGTAATTTTTGCTTCTTCTGTATTTTTTGGACTCACTAATAATTTTATCTTATTTTCCATTGTTCTTATTCAAAAATAATATAAACAGTAATAATAAATTTTTTAAATACTGAAACTAAATATTTTTAAATATAATTAATGGTATTAGATTATTAAAGTATTGTTTTAAAGGTAAACTCATAATGTCTCCAAAAGAAGTAACAGAAATAAATCTAACGGAAGAGATCTTTAAAGAACCAGTTGAAGTAGTTAATAAAATTACTTCAAATATGGAAATAAATTACACTAAGGTAATCCAAACATATGTTATGGAAGAAAGAAAACTCGACTTAATATTGGAAGAGGATGGCGATGATTATTTTAAAGGAAAAATCGTATGGATTGGAAATAAAAAAGATGATACTTCAGGAACTATATTTTGCGTCGATATAAAAGGAGAATTGAAACAATTAAATCCAACAGAAGAGAATACAGAAAAAGCAATCTTAGATCTTAAAAAAGAAAAAATAAAAATCTTGACGAGTGCAAAATCAAAATGTTCCGTATGCGGCAAAAAAATTGAAATTTTTGATGATATTGCAGGATGTCCAATATGCGGGGCAAAAGCGCATAAAAATCATATTTTAGAATGGATCAAAATGAAGAATACGTGTCCCGCGTGTAAAAAGCCTGTGCATGTTTCCAGTACGGGAGCTATACATGCAGAATAGCTTATATAAGATTCTCAATATCACTTGGTTTAATTGTACCATCATATATTGCCGTGCCGACTAAAACCCCTGAAAATTGGTTTTCATAAAATTTTTTAATATCATTATAGTTTTTGATTCCTCCTCCAACTAATATATCTCCTATAAAAATTTTTTTAATGTTAAGATAAAGATTTGGGATCCCACCTAATTTTTGACCGACACGGAATAAATCAAGTAAAATTATATTTTTGACGTCAAATTCATTCAGTTCCTTAACAATTTGAATTGGATTCATATGCTTTATTTCTGGGATTTCTGATATAATCTTTCCTTTGTAAAGATCTATGCTAACTATGAGATTATCTCTCCCGATCATCTCTATTCCTCTAGAAATAATATCTAGGGATTTTATGGTTTCTATTCCAAAAATCAATCGATCAATTTTTATATTTGATAAAAACAGTTCAAGATCATCTAAATTTTTAATTCCCGGATCAAACATTAAATTTATGTTTTCTTTTTTAAGTACTTGATTAATTAATTTAAGGTTAGGCTTATTTTTGATAATAGAATCAAGATCGGCTATATAATATTCATTTAAACTATATATTTTTTGAATCGCGGAAATTAAATCTAATGGCTTGGATGAATTAGTTAGATTTGTCTCTAGAGATTTATATTTATCCCTTTCTCCTTTAATTGCATGTACAGTTTTAGAATTGAGAATATCAATTACTGGTATTATTTTAAAGTCTGTCAAAATTCAATCTTTAGAAATTTTAGGTTTAATTTAATTTTTATTAAAATGATTATAAAGAATTACAATTCTATAAATATTAAGGATTTAGACAGAAATACTCCAAGTTTAAATCAATTCTTTAATAATTAACAATTAAAAAGAGTGTATCTTAAATTAATCTATTCAGATTTAATTTAAATTAAAAAGAATTAGGTTATAATATGAAAGAGGAATCCTATATCACTAAAATAATTGAAGAGACTGGGCTATCCCGTAAAGAAATAAAAGAAAGGGTAGAGGATAAGAAGGAAGAGCTAAAAGGACTAATATCTGAGGAAGGCGCCTTATTTATAATTGCTAAAGAGCTTGGAGTTAACGTAAAGGAGGAGAACAAGGCGTTATTAGATGATATTGATGTTAATGTTTCTGATATCTCAGAAAATATGAGGAATATTGTCTTAACTGGTAGAATTAAAAGAATAAACCGAAAATATGAGTTTGAGAGAAAAGATGGAACCAAGGGTATTGTAGGGTCATTTGTTTTACAAGATAAAACTGGGGATATCCGAATCGTTTTATGGGATAATAATGTTAATATTTTTCAAGATCCTAATTTTGATATAAATGAAGTAGTCAAAATTGTTAATGGGTATGCTAAAAAAGGGCGATATGGAAAGGAAATACATTTAGGACGATTAGGAAAAATCATCCTCTCACCAGAAGATGTGGATTATAACAAGATTCCCAAAATCGAACAAAAAGTCAATTCAATCAAAGAAATTGAACCTAATACTTATGATGTATCAGTGAAAGGAAAAGTCATCCAAATCTCTCAAATCAACGAATTTCAAAAGAAAAATGGGGATTTGGGAAGGGTTGCTTCAATAAACCTAATGGATTCAACAGGTACTATTAGGATTGTATTTTGGAATGAAAATGTTGATAAATTAAATGATTTTGAAAAAGGAGACAGCATTAAGATAACAAATCTAAGTTCTAGAGAAAATAAACTAGATCCTAAAAAATTAGAATTACATTCTTCTTACAGAACAAAAATTTCTAAAACCAAAGATGAAATAAAGATAAAAGGAGAAGAAGTATCAAAAATTACAAGTTTACAGGATGATCAAGGCCTCGTTTCTATAAAAGGAATAATTACTTCTGTAGATAATTTAAAAAACGTTAACTTGAAATCAGGAGAACAAGTTTCTCTATTAAGCTTTACTCTAAGCGATGATACTGATTGGATAAGGGTGACACTTTGGAGAGATTTAGCTGACAAATATGCTGATGAATTGAAATCTGGGACTGGGAT
This sequence comes from uncultured archaeon, assembly GCA_964653985.1. GTDB lineage: Archaea > Asgardarchaeota > Lokiarchaeia > Sigyniarchaeales > SOKP01 > CAZZIC01. The sequence continues at coordinate 11,558 of CAZZIC010000041.1, forward strand.
TCATTTGAAGAATGTGATGGTAAAATTTAATGATTTTTCAACACGAAATGAAATTAGTTTCACTAATAGTTCGAAATTGGAAATGATCGAATTAGATGTTCAAGAACCAAAATATCCTAGAATAGATACTCATCAAGAAAGGGAATTTGAAAGAAATTATACTAAAATTAAAGATATTAAAACCACAGGAAACTATGAAATTAAAGCACAGATAATTCAAGGACTTAATAATATTATAGTTTATAATGCATGTACTAAATGCCTTAAAAAGAAAGAAAACTGTGTTTGTCCTGAAGAACATGATTTTCAAGACCGTATGATTATAAATCTAATGATCGATGATGGATCTGGAACTATGAGATGCACGTTTTTCGGACATGAAGCAGAAAAAATCTTAAATGAGAAAACTATTAAGGTTAAAAAATTAATGGAAGGACCTGATTTTGATACATTTTTAAAAAAAATAAATGATAATTTAATTGGAAAAGATATAATTGTTATAGGACGTGCTAAAATGAATGATTTTAGCAATCAACATGAATTATCAGTTAACGAATTTAAGGACCTAAACATAACTAAGGAATTGACAGAAATTATGAAAACAATTGAAATTTAATGTATAGTTAAAATGAATAATGTGGACGTAATAGGCTTGGGAGAGGTTGTTTTAGATTGGGTAGTAAAGATTGATCATTTTCCTAAACCTGATGAAAAAATAAACGCAATTAGCGAAGATTACTTTCCAGGAGGAGTAACTGCTAACTATTTAGTTGCTCTTTCAAGATTGGGAGTAAATTGTGGGTTCATGGGCGCAGTAGGTGATGATTTTCATGGAGATATGCTAATTGATGATTTTATTAAAGAAAAGGTAGACACACATCAAACAATTAAAAAATCTGAGAAAAAAACTCCTGTTAACTTTATATTTGTCACTAATGGGGAAAAAACTATTATTCAATCTCCAAATATGTATAAAACAAAATTAGATACCTTAGATATAGATGAATCCTTTATTAAATCTGCTAAAATATTACATACAACGCTTATTCATCAAAAAGTCTCTGAAGGGGTAATTAAAATAGCTAAGGAGGCAAAGCTAAAAATTAGTATAGATCTTGAACCTCAAATAGCACAAAGGGGATGGAAAAATTTAAAAGATTTGCTCTCAAGTGCTGATATACTTATCCCTAATAAAAATGGGGCTAAAATCATTACAAAAAATAATTCCATACAAAAAGCGGCAAAGATGTTAGTAAATAAAGGTATTCCTATTGTTGTTATAACATTGGGTGCTGAAGGATCATTAGTAACTACGCAACATCTTCAAAAAATTATACCTGCCTACAATGTTAAGGAAGTTATTGACACAACTGGAGCCGGAGATACCTTTAATGGCGCCCTTACATATGCATATTGGATAAAAGGATGGGACTTAATCAAATCTTGTAAATTTGCAAATGCTGCTGCAGCCTTGAAAATCCAAAATCTTGGTGCGCGATCTGGGATGCCTAATAAAAAAGCGGTTATAAGCTTTCTTAAAAATTATTAAAAAACGGAAATTTAATCATTAGAAGATTTTCCATTAAAAACCTAAATCTTTTGCTCAATTCAACTTATAAGTGTGATTTTTTTAAATCTATCTAAATTATCTATAAAAAATTTAATTCTTTTAGTTATTCTTTCTTTAAGATCTTTTTCAGATTTATTAAAAGGCCATAATCCTATAACAAAATCACTCTCTTTACCGTTATTCGCAATTAATAAACCCTCCCTCTTATTTTCTGCATTTTTATACAATAATACTCGATGATGTTTAAAAATTTCAGATTTCGTCGAATCTCCTGTAAAAATTACTTCATTTATATTTTCAATTATTATAATATTATTATTACTTTTGCTTAATTCTTTGATTTTAATAAGTAATCTATCAGGTACTTTTAATTTTGGTTGAAGATTAAGCTCAGAAAAAGTTAAATTTAGTTCTGATTCCTCTAAGCCTTGATTTCCTTTGAAGAAAACCTTATAAAAAGATGACATAGATAAAATTAATTAAAAAATTAGTTCCAAATTAGAAAGATGTTGATTTCTTTGTTTCAGCATTATTCTTGTATTACTATATTTTCCTCAGGGAATCCTAAATTAATAAGGAATTTCTTCAATTTAAATCTATGATCTCCTTGTAATTCAATTTCATTTCCTCTTACGGTTCCACCAGATGCGCATTTCTTCTTTGCTTTCGTTAGCATATTCTTTAAATTAATATCGAAATCCCCTATAAATTTAATTACAGTTACGATTCGACCCCATTTTCTTCTCGCATTTGTAATAATTATTTGTTGTTCATCGGCACTTAGACTATCGCAGATACATAACTCCTTGGGAAAACTACAAACCGGACAAATCTCTTCTTCTTTAATACGCTAGTTTCACTACCTTTTAAATTTGTTTTTATAATTTAGTTATAAATTAATTTATAATTTAATCTTTTAAAAATCTTTCACTATGATTCATAGAATAATTGATACCTTAAAAGAAGAATTACTAAATCCATGAAATAATCTTTTATTTGACATTTCTAAAAAAGATTTGAATCTTTTCTCTTCTGCGATATTGAATTTTAAAAAAATAGGGTTAAAAAGGGTTATTATATCTTGATCGTTCATTCTTTATCATCTCTCAATTGTTTGATTATTGGTATTGGAATAATTCCATTCTTTCGGGAAATGGATAATATCGGGAATAAAGTCTGTAGAATCGCAATTGAAACATTTCTCTGGGCGTTCTCTATCTGAGATCTTCGTATTACAAAGTGAGCAAATATAATGCTTCTTCCCCAGTTCTGCTGTGATGATCTTGACTTGCTCATCGACTCGTTCAAGTTCTCTCTTGGAATATTCCATTAAGAGATCTTTTGCTTTTCTAAGTTCATCGGTGTTCATATTAAAATGGCAATTTGCGTTGCTTACTCTGACCGATTGTAATCCGTCAATTAGGGTTTCTAAGTGAGAAACTCTAGTCTGAAATATCTTAAAACTTTCTTCTAACTCTTTTTCATTCATCTTCATCTTGTAATGATCATCTCCATTTTTGATTGTATAAACTCGATATAAGGTTGATGATATTCTCTCTCTTGCGTAATTTCAACCCATTTTCTCTAAGTGTCACTAAAAAGCAAATAGGTTTCATCTTCAAGATCTATCGCAAATAAGAAAGGGGTTTGGTTTTCTCTTTTCTAAATCAATCTAAAAAAGTTCCTTACAGACGAGGATTTACACCTCAAGGCACACATGGACAATTTTTCCGAGCCTTTCAGAGATGTTTTCGAAAATGATGACGAAACCAAGGGGTTAAAGAAGTTTTTTTCGCAAAGAAAGATATGGATCGGCGAGATGAAACTTTCAAGAAAAAGGGATATATGCTTTTTAGCGAATCCGTAGAGTTTAATAAAGACTTTAGGTTTGCCCCGGAGTTTCATTCATTCACAAATAGGACTGCTAAGTTATGGAATCGAGCAGATTTTCCCGCAAGAAGCCGTTATTTTTTCCATTTAGCCCCAGAGAAATTGGATTACAAGATGTTAGCGAAAGCCTTTTACCGATCTTCTGTGAAGGATAAATTCAGCGGTTGGTTAGATTTTTACGAGAATTATAAAAATTACGAAGAGCATTATAAAGACAAAGTAAATCAGCCAAAAGGGAAGCAAGAATATTACAACGCATATAGTAGGGATGGAGATCGCACCCCGAGATACAAAAAAGAACTGGATTCGATTGACGAGATCTACACCAAAGAATTTAGGGAATTGGAAAGAAAGGAATTGAGAGAACAAAGTTTTGAGATCAGTAGGGGAGACGATGATTCAGAAGAAGAGAAAGATATTGATAAAAAAATAACCAGCAGATACTTAAATTATAATAACGATTTTGCGAAGATGATGAGAATCACCGATGAATTTAAATCTTTACCCGCCCAGACCGCCCAGCAAACGTTAAAAATCCTCGACCAAGCGTGGAGCAACTATTGGGTCTTAAAGAAAGACTTCAATTTGAAGCGAGAAAAATACGGGTTAAATTCAAAAGAGTGCCCTCCTCATCCCGGTCTTCCGCGTTATAAAGACTCAGACGGAGAAATGGTGGCTATAATTCCGACCGCCAAGTTATTTTATATTAATAAATCCAAAGATGGGGCGATATGCACAAATTCTTACACGGATCATTTCATAGACACTCTAGAAACTTCCAAATATAAATCTCATTTTTCAGCTACCGCAGAAATTAAGCTTCCTAGAAAGACAGATATCCTCCCAATACGCTTCAGAATTCCCTTCTTCAAAACTTATCAAGATCTTCATAATTTTAAAGCTTTAGAACATAAAGAACAGGTAAAATTCTTGAGAAACAGAATTCAACAAATTCGGATAGTCCCAAAATCTTGGGGCTATAAGGCAGAAATGGTCTATAAAGTTCCGTTAGAAGAACTTGGTTTAGAAAAGAAAAAGGCACAATTTGATCCCAAACGTGCCGGCGCAATCGATTTGGGGGTGAATATCCTAGCCGCTATTGCCAACAACTTTGGAGAGAATCCTATCCTAATCTACGGCAATAGGGTTAAGGAAATTAATTATAACGCAAATAGGTTTTATGGGAAATTACAAAGTGTAATAGGTTTATTGGAAAATGAAAATAACTTAACTTGGGGAAAAATTAATAAATTCTTAGATATCCTCCCAGATGATCTTAAAAAGATTGTCGAATATAAGAAGAGAATTATCAAGAAAAATTCGGATATGATCGAAGAACTGAAGAAACTGCAAAGACAAGTCGCTAAAAAACGACATAACCGCCTTGAAAATGAGCTTCACCGGGTCGCAAACCATATTCGAGATTATTTTGTAGAACACAAGATTGGAATAGTCGCCATCGGTCAACCAAAGGGGTGGAAAAAGGATATTAGAAAGAGAATTCATAAGAAAGCGCTCCAAAAATTCAACAGAAAATTCCAGAAGATCCCTTTTGACAATTTTCTCAATAAATTATGGTATAAATTGGCAAAAGAAGGAATCAAAGTCGTTACTGGTCCAGAAGACTATACCTCTAAATGTTCCTTTTTAGACCAAGAGAAAATTAAAAAACACAAAACGTATCTTGGTGTCCGCGGTCCTTCAATGAAAGGTAGGGGTAAAGACGGTATCGGAACAAAAAGCTACAAAGCTCGCGGTCTATTCAAATCCAAGAAATACGGATATATCCATTCCGATGTAAACGGAGCGTTTAACATAGGCAAATTGCTTCTTCCGAGTTTCTTTTCCTACATTTCTAGAAGCGATATGAAATTGTCTCCAGTCGGAAAATTTAAGTTTGATAAGTCGTTATACGCAGTATCATAACACCGCCCAATAGCCCGTAAGGGTTTACAGTGGCAACAGAGAAGTACCGCTCTTTAAAAGGGTATTTAAGTGTTCTTCAGTTCTTTAAATCGATTCTTTATAAAAAATTTCTTTCTTATATTTTATAACACTCAGTAATAACCGTAAGTTTTTTGAGGTCTCAATCAAATTCTCTTAATATAGAAAAAGGATTTAAACTATTAAATTTTAAGATAGAAAATGCCAAGACTCAATTCAAGCGATTTGGATAAAGAATGTCCTGTATGTGGGGGTGTTATTTGGGGTGGTGGCCAAAAGGTGTTATTAGAGGGCGCAAAAATTACCGTATGTGATAGTTGTGCTGAACACGGAAAAAAGATAAGGACTTATAAAAGACAAGGACATAAAAAAAGACCATCACGACAAAGATCATCTTCTGGAAAGACGTATCGTAAAAAAAAATCAGTATTTGACTCGGACATTGAGGTCGTCCCAGATTATGCTAAAAGAGTTAGAAAGGCAAGAACATCTCGAAATTTAACTCAAGAGAAATTTGCCCAAAGAGTGCATGAAAAAGAATCCTTAATTAGAAGAATAGAATCAGGAAAGACCAAACCTACGATTGAATTAGCAAAGAAGTTAGAAAATGCATATAACCTTAATTTACTGCAGAAATCAGATCAACTTGAAGTTAAAACTAGTAGTTATATGAAGCAAAAATCTGGAACAACCTTGGGAGATATTGCTTTCATTAAAAAGAAGAAAGATAAATAATTATTCTCTTTTCCTTTTTTTGAATTAGTACTCATCATTTTGAAATCTTTACGATAGTTGAGAAATAAGACCCCGAATGACCAAGATTTTCTTTCTGAGAGGGAGTAAATATATTTACACTTGGTTTTTTCTCATTAATCTTAGAAGGTTGTCCTTTATAAATTAGGGCTACCCCCTTTTTAAGAGATCTCATTTCATCAACTTCATATTTTGCTGACCCTCTTTCATTAAAAACCTCTACGAGATCCCCGATATTTATTTTAAAGTTAACAATATCCATCGAGGAAAGAAATATCTTATTGAAATCTCTCGAGTGTTCTCCTTGAATAGGACCTAATTGTGAATGAAGAAATCTTTTATGCGAGGGAGATATCAAAAATAGTTCTCTTGCCCCTAACTTATCCAATCGTTTCTGTTCGAATGTTTTAAAATTAAAAGTATTTAAAGGAACATGTATCTTTTGATCTGATGTAGGAAAATAGAGATCCTTGTAAGGAACTTCATCTTCTTTAAATAATAAATGATATCCTTGTTTTTTGAGATCTTTTCTAATGTGATCTGGCAATAACTTAAGACAAGAAAAAAATAAATCTTTTTGAGAGTGAATGAATTGATCACTTTTATTCAATTCAAGATCTTGAGCTAAACTTTGAAAAAATTCATAATTCGAAACACATTGAGAATAAGGACACCCTCCTCCCTCTGTTATTGATAAACTGGGAATGTAATATGGGAAGAAAATGTCATTTTGTTCTATACTAAACTTCGCGGGAATGACTATATCAGCATATTTTGTCGTTTCATTTAAAAACATATCTACAACTACAGTAAACAACCCCGGTTGTTGTAAAACAGATTTTAGTAAATTTTGATTTGGAAGGGAACTTACAGGATTGAAATTGTAAATGAAAAGAACTTTATAGTTTTGAGATTTAAGCTCTGAAGCTAAGTCTATTAATTCGATTGTGTTAGCTTGAGAATCCTCTAAAGAACCCTTTAAGTATTGAATTAACTCATTTTTAAGAGCCATAGTAAAATCGCTTTGGGAATAAATGATACCAGTTCCAGGCTTACATAAGTTTCCGAGAACTATTTGAATTAATGCGATTGTTCTTATAATTTTCCCTCCTTGTAATCTTTTTTGAGGTCCATATCCAATATCAAAAATGGTTTGATGTTTGTATTTAACCAACAGTTCAACAAACTTCCGAAAATCCGTCTTAGGAATCCCTATTTCAGAAAGGACTTGATCAGTTCGTAAATCGTCAATTAAGTTTGGTATAGGTTCTTCCAATTTCACATATTTATGTAAAAATTTTTTATCTTCTTTTCCCCTTTTGAAAATTTCTTTCAGAATTAACTTTACTAAGATATGATCCATACCTGGATTAATTTCTAAAAAGATATCCACCTCTTTTGCTAAAGAGGTTTTACGGACATCTACTACAACAAGATGTATACCCTTTTTAAGTGCTTTCTTTATTAATCTATACATATGTATGTTGTTATCAGCTAAGTTAGATCCCCAAACGACTACCAAGTTTGTGTTTTCGTTTATTATTTGAAATGGATTTGTAGTAGAATAGGTTCCAAACAAATCTTTCAACCCTTGACAACCCGCCTCATTACAAATCCCTCCTTTTGTAATAGTACCATTTATTAAATTAAAGAACCTTAAAGGACCATACATAGAGAGTAATCCTGTATTTCCGGAATAAAACGCTCCCAAAACACTTTTTGGATTTGTCTTAATATTTTCTTTAAGCTTATTACTTATAAGGGATATTGCCTCCTTGATTGTTATAGGCTTAAAAGAATTAACACCCTTAGAATTGCTTCTAAGAAGCGCTGTTTTTAATCTATTGGAATGATATATCAGATTTTCTCTATTATTCAATTTACTGCAAAAAAACCCATTTGTAAAGGGGTGTGATTTTAATGGTTCACCATAGAGGAATTTCTTTTCTTCCACCTTATCATCCCAATAACCATTGAAAACACATCCTCCATAGCAATCTTTTGAACAAGTAGCAAATCTCTTAGTGTATTGATTATCTTGATTCATATTTCTTATTATTAGAATGTTTATTCAAAAAGAAATAATTGGAAAAAATTAACTATATATCTTGTCTAAGTTAAAGGTTATCAAATTTAAGTCGATTAATTAATTTAGCGATATACATTTGAGCAATAGATTAAGATTCACTCAATTTTTAAGTCAAGTTGTTGTAATGCAACTATTTTTTCTTTGAGAAAATTGATCACTTCTGAGTTATCTTCTGCTTCCAACGCTTCTCCACAGTTTGGACATCGAAAATTAAGCTCAAAAGCCTGATCAAAATTATATCTAATGGGTTTTTCCTGACAGCTTTTAGAGACATAGAAATAGTTATTTTCCTCAAACTCAAGACGATTTCTTAATTTTAATTGGAGTAACTTTCTCTTGTCTCTTAGAATATCCTCTAATAGATCAAATTGATGCCACCAATAATAAATGAACCATCCAGTGCTTTTGTCTCGGATTCTTCTAAACTGTGCTAATTTTTCTCCGTAGAGTTTATATAAGGTTTTTCTTACGGTATTTAATTTTAGAATTTCCTCATCATCAGGTTCAAAATCTCTTTTTCCTTTGATCCGTTCTTTAATATTTTCTGTAATATCCTCATCTGTAATATCTTCCTCCTCGGATGCTATCAGTTCCTTTCCGACTTCTATAGCAATATCTCCGCCGATAATATACAAGAATGATTTCAGTGCAAGTTTTAATTCGCTAATAAAGGGTCCCTCTTTGAATTATGTTAAATATTATATTAGTTTTAAAATTCGTTAAAAAAATTAAATCTTAGTATTTAAAAAAACAAGGAATAATTAGACCACAATTGAATATTGTTTTTCAATTGTCTCTTCACCGTCTATAATGAGTGTTCGTATTAATTTCCCTTTTCTAATAGCCATTATACGTAACATACGAGTATTTTCCACATCTTTAGGAAGTGCGATTTCATCGATATTATAAGTATTCTTGAGAGTTAATTTTTTCCATTCACTAGGAAGTTCGTCTTTAAAATCTGGAAGACATTTATCAATAACTTTAGTTAAATTGTGTTCATTATTCTCTATATAACCCTTACTAAATTGAACTCGTTTATTGGTATCATCTTCAAGCCCTTTCTTTCTTGAGGGTCTCGGTATCCGTTTCTTTGTATCAACTTTACAATCAGATGCGAGATTAAAAGAAAGTAGTAGATAACTATTCGGACGGAAGGTTGATATAGCGTCCAAAATTGTATTTTTGTCAATTTCTTCTTCGAATTTTGTCTTATAATTTTTTGTTTTCCCCGTAGACTCTTTTAGATTCCAATCTAATCCCAAATTTTGGATCGTATCACTTATATCCTTTCCTGTGATTAATATTCCCTCAATCTCAGGCTTTTGATCATTTGGAATTGTACTTACGATTATCTCTCCTACTAAGTCTTCGTATTCAAACGATCCTTTTAATCCAATCCTTTTACTGGTTGTTCTAATCTTTATCGCAGGACCGTTAAATTCTCCACGGGAATATCTATAAAAGTGGCGATGTACATCCATATGATTTTTAGCTGGCTCATCTAACTGTGGGTTCTCGACTATTTTTGTTAAAAAGTGCATTTTTAAATCGCTTTAATCTTATTTAAGAATTTCGATGTATTAAAATATAGATTACATAAGATTCCATTTTGTTTAAATTTTATTTATTGAAAATATTTAAATAAAACTAACGAAAAGCTGCATTAGAAAACTTAAAAAAATATAAAAAATATAAGAAAATACGAGAAAAATAAAACTTTCATATAACTATGCTATATTTATTTATTCAATTTGCGATTATTTCTTTACCGCTTTATGTTTTAGCGTGGGTGTTTCTTGGAATTGGGTTGGCGTCTTTTATCGCATTATTTTTATATACCAAATATGGAAGAGAATTATCCGTTAAATTTTCGGTTATAACTGTGATTATAGGCTCTATATTCTTAGGGTTTTCAATACACTTTTTTCTACTCAATTTTGGAATATAGATAATAACTCGATCGAATTAAGATTAATTATATTATTTATCTTCCTAATTTTTAATTTGAATCAAAAAATTCTTTTTAAAGTTCACTAAACCCTATCCAATTATTATTTTTATCTCAAATATCCAATTCATAGACTTAAAGCTTTTTTAATGGACGCTCAGCCAACCAGCATCAACCGCATAACGGTATCAGATTTTTGGTAATTTTTTTTTAATTAATAACTTAACTTGAAGATAGAAATAAAAGAAAGTGAAGAATTTTTAATGAAAGGTTTTTGGTATCATTGTCACATTAAAAATAATCCTACCACAGATTTAGAACTGTTAGAGATTAATGATCATTGGATGAATTTTATAGACAAATTAGAAAGAGACAAAGACAAAAAGAAAATCTATTCCAAACTCTATAAAGTATGGTCTGAAATCCGTAAAAACGAGTTAAAGAGAAAAAAAGAGACAAAGACCTATTCCACCCAATCCCCCTTACACGATGATCGCGACCTACACGAGACATTAATAAGAAACATATTTTAATTTTTCTTTTTTATTTTAATTTTTTTAATCAAATAATTAAGAGATGAATAGACTTAAAATTTAATAAAGATAAAAGGTTAATCTTCAATTATTAATTCTTAATTCAATATTTTAAACAATAAAAAGAGCTTGGTGAAAGAAAAAATGCTGTTTCAATTCACAGATGCCTTACTTTATATCCTATGGTTGGTAGTAGCTACGGTTGTACTAACACTTGTAATTTACATTGCGGTGATCTTAGTAGAGTCTAAAATGAAAGCTTCCGACAAGAAATTTATGATTCTACTTTTAGCCTTCTTAACGGTTCTAATCTTACCAATCGTCTTAGGTGCAGTTTCATTAGTTTTAGGTGCTATTGGAGATGTTATTGCGGGACTAAGAAACCTCATAGATGGAGGCGGTCAAAACTATTTAATCCAACTTGTAATAATTATTGGATTTCTTCTACTTTTAGTTATGACAAAATTCCTAGTTGACCTACCTTGGGATAACGCTGTATGGGTAACTCTCTTGACGCTTTTCGTGTTATATATTCTCTTTAGTTTGTTACCTGAGCTTTACACCTTTTTAGGGTTTGCCCTATAACTAAAATAGGAATTTCTAAAAAAAAATTTTCAATTCTTTTTCTTTTTTTCTCTTATCAGGAATTAAAATATTTAAAAATTGATTTCAGAGTCACTCAAAAATTAAAAGATCCTTATTTTTAGCTATAACTAAAAGTTTTAAGTATCAAAACTGTATAATTGACTCATTAAAAATAAAAAGTAAATAAAAAAGAAATTCTAGATCTTTTCTTTAAGTTCTAAACGAGGAGCAAGTCCCAAGCTCATCATTTCTTGAAGTAGTAATTTAAAGGCATATGAACAAACCACTTTAGAAATACTTGTTCCTTCTCCGCATACAGGACAATATCTCTTATCTCTATTTCTATCATATACTGCCAAAAGACCACATTTTTCACAGACTAAAATAACCGTTTTATCTGATTCGTCTAATAATCGCTCTTTTAATAATAACGCAGAGCCATGACCGACTAAACAATCCCTTTCCATTTCTCCGAATCGCAAACCTCCTTCTCGAGCACGACCTTCTGTTGGTTGACGAGTCAATATTTGAACTGGTCCTCGGGCTCTGGCATGCAATTTATCTGCAACGAGGTGATAAAGCTTCTGGTAATAAATTGGTGCACAATATATTCCTGCTTCATATTTATCTCCTGTAATCCCATTATACATCATTTCTCGTCCATTGAATTCAAATCCCGCCTCAACTAGTTTCTCTTGAAGTTTAGTGATATCTTTCCATTCAAAGGCAGTTGCATCACCTAATTCTCCTGTGTTACATGCGATCTTTCCACTTATACCTTCAAATAGTTGACCTAATGTCATTCTTGAAGGCATAGCATGTGGGTTCACAATTACATCTGGAATTACTCCTTTTGATGTAAAAGGCATATCAGCTTGAGGCTCAACCAGTCCTAATACTCCTTTTTGTCCATGTCGAGAGGAAAATTTGTCTCCTAATTCAGGAATTCGTAAATCTCTAACCTTTATTTTTACTAACTTATTTCCATCCACAGTTTCTGAGATAATGACAGTATCTACAATACCTTCTTCATTATGTCGCATGTTTTTAGAGGTTTCACGCCTGTTAGGTTGCATTAGTTCAAACTCTTCATAGGATTTGATAAATCTTGGTGGAGAGGTTCTTCCAATTAACACATCTCCTCCATTTACCTCAGTTTCTGGTTCAATGATTCCATCCTCTTCCGACAATAATCGATATGATTCTGCGGATTTAAATCCCCGGACTCCTCTTTCGGGAATCTCGAATTTGTCTATTTCTCCTCCAGGATATTTTCTTTCTTCCGCATCGTAGGTTCTAAAGAAATGACTTCTCGCAAGCCCTCTTTCAATGGAAGCTTTATTAATTACAATTGCATCCTCTATATTGAATCCCTCAAAAGACATCATTCCAATAATGAAATTCTGTCCCGCAGGTCTTTTATTAAAACCAATGATCTCCATCGGACTTGTTTTAACTAGGGGTTGTTGCGGATAATGTAATGTGTGTCCTCTTGTATCTAATCTCAGATGCATATTTGCAGCGAACAGCCCAAGAGCTTGCTTAACCATTCCCGCTTCATATGTATTTCTTGGTGACTGATTATGCTCAGGAAAAGGAATTATCGAAGCACAAATTCCTAATATCGCAGCAGGGGATATTTCTAAATGGGTATGTTCTGGAGTTATATCTTCTTCAAACATTGCAATAAACGCATTTTCCTCCTCTTCAGCATCTAAGTATTCTATCATTCCTTTATCAACAAGATCTGACCACAAGTATTTACCTTCTTTTATTTTCTCAACATCTTCGAGAGTTATCAATGGTTCTCCATCCTTTATCACGAATAACGGTCGGGTAGCTCTGCCAGCATCACAGTTTATCTGAATCTCTCCTGAATCATGATAAAATCCAATATTCACATGTTGACCGATCTCTCCCCTTCGTCGCTTTTCACGTAATTCTTTAATAAACGTATTGTACTTTTGATGAAATCCCACAAGTTTTCCATTTAAAAAGACTTTTACTTTATTCCCTCGTATATTAATAACTTCACTGATGGGTACTACCCCCAAATCAACTAAAATATTTTCTATAATATTTTCATCTGTGCCAACGGAAATAATAGAGGATAATCCCAAGTTTTTTACGAGTCCACAATTTGGTCCTTCTGGAGTTTCAGCAGGACAAATCTTACCCCATTGTGTAGGATGTAAATCTCTCGCTTCAAAGTGAGGTTGTGATCGACTTAATGGTGAGATTACCCTTCTTAAATGGCTTAATGTTCCTACGTGGTTAGTTCTATTTAATAACTGACTAACTCCTGCTTTTCCACCGACCCAATTTCCCGTGGCCAATGCATGCCGAATTCTTTCTGTAATTACATCTGCTCTTACCGCAGTTTTAATGTTAGGTGCTCTTCCTCTAACTGCAGTTCTTTCCAATTGATATTTGATATCTTTTACTAAGTTTAAAAAGGCAACTCTAAATAGGGATGTAAATAATTCTCCAGCTAATTTTAATCTTTTGTTTGCATAATGGTCTTTATCATCTGGATCTCTAAGTCCAAGATGAAGTTCCATTACCTTCTGTGCCATTTGCCCTAAATAGTAAGCCTTCTTAATTCTATCTTCTTCATCGTTGCCTATGTGAGGTAATAAATAACGATCTAAAACTTGAAGTGCTCTTCTAATACGATAATCTTTTGTTTGCCCGATAGCAACACGTTTTCCGATATAGTCTAAGGCATTTTGCTGGGATTTTTCTGGATCTTTTAAGACTTGGATTTCTGAAGCTACATCAATAACCGGCATAAGTTCTTTTTGAATGTCATCATTTTCAGAGATTGCTTCAAATATCTCTCTGTCAGAGTGTAGACCTAATGCTCGCATTAAAATTGCTAATGGAATCTTTCCGGGAACAGATGGAAATGAAACTCTTAAATTTCCGTCCTTTTTTCGCTCTATAGTGACTGGTGCTCTAAATCCACTTCTTGTTGAGAATACTTTAGCTTGATGGGTAGCACTTGAACTTCTACTTGCCTCCTCTGCTAAGATTCGATTTGGCGCTAAATCCTCTTGGGTTACTAGGACTCTTTCTGTTCCGTTAATAATAAAATACCCGCCAGGGTCTAAAGGATCTTCTCCCCGATTAATTAATTCAGTCTCTGATAATTGTTCTAAGGGACATCGGCAACTTTTGAGCATTATAGGAATCTTTCCTATATAGATGTTTAAAGTTTCCTCTTCCTCCTCTCTCTGTGTCCTTTCATCGATGGTAATTGGTGTCATCTCTAACGTAATATCTGCCGCGTAACTTAACTCTCTGATACGAGCTTCAATTGGAGTAATCTCCATTGTGGCTCCATCAGCTTCTCTCACTTTCGGATTGCCGATGATAATTTTTCCAAACTTAATTTTAAACCCAGGAATATCGGGAACTACTTCTGCGCTCTCATCGACAATTTCTTGCATCTTTTCTTCAACAAAGTCATTATAAGAGTCCAAATGTTGTCTTACAAGCCCTTTTTCTTCAAAAAGGCTTTTTAAAATAGTCCATTTATCCTTGTTAGTTAACGTCATTTTTTAATTAGCCCTATTAATAATTTTCATTTAATAAAAAGGTGAAACAATAAATACTTTCATATTTTTTCTTTTTGCACATATCTGTAGTAGGTGATCTGACTAACTGTAGTGTCTGATTTTCTGATGATTTTTACTACATCGCCCTCTTTTGCCCCTATGGCTATTGCCACCGGATCCTTTTCAAACATTTGAGGTAAATCCGTCAATCTAATCTGATATTTCTTTAGAAGCTCTTCTGTCTCGTCTTTGGTCATTAAATGATGTTTTGGCACCAAAGAATGCAGTAAAACATCTATTTTCTTTTTTTTAACCATGATAATACGACAAAAATTAATAATTACTAATGAATTAATTTACGATTAAGAAATATTGCTTTTCTAAAAAATTTTACTGTAAAAAAGTGCTATTTGCTACTTTTACCTAGATTGAATTAAAAACTA
>CAZZIC010000042.1:0-26870 GCA_964653985.1 uncultured archaeon
TCAATTATTAAAAATGAAAAAAGATAAAACTAAATGGTGAAATGTAATTTGCCAAATCGAGTTGCTATAATCGGCGTAGGAATAACTCCTTTCCGGGCCAGATATCTGGATAAAACCTACTTTGAGCTTGCGTATGACGCTACAAAACTGGCTTTAAAAGACGCGAATAAAAATGGAGCGAATATTACCCATCATGATCTTACTTCTACGGTGTATGGCATTTATAATGAATTGTTTGAAAGACAATTTATGCCCGATATTTTTACTAACAGTTATATTGGGATGAACAATAAGCCAGGGACTAGAATTGCTTCGGGTGGTGCTACTGGAGGCTATACCGTAAGGATGGCTTATTCTGAGGTTGCCTCTGGACTATCTGATTTATGTCTATGTCTCGGAGTAGAAAAATGTAACGACTGCTATGATGAGCAAACAGGAACTACCACTCCTGAAGTCCTTAACGCTATTGCCTATAGCGCGGATATGACATATGAGTATCCAATGGGGATGATGGCAGCAAGTTCTTATGTTTCGATGGTTAATGCACACAATGATGAATTTGGAAATCCCAGTGAGGAACAAATGGCCTTGGTGAGTGTTAAGAATCATGGAAATGCGATGAAAAACCCAAAAGCTCAATCGCCCATGGAAGTATCTGTCCAAGATGTTTTAAATTCAAGAATTATTTGTTATCCCTTTAAAATGTTGGATTGTTGCCTTTATTCAGAAGCTTCGGCTGCGTTAATTTTAGCAAATGAAGAGAAAGTAAAAGAATTAGGAATTGATAATCCGATCTGGATAACGGGTGTCGGAGCCGCTAATACCGATTGCTTTATAGGGAATAGAGATAGCTTAGGAAGATTATATTCTAATATTAACGCCGCAAAGGTTGCATATAAAATGGCGGGATTAGATTATGATAATATTAAAAATCAAATTGACTTAGCCGAACTTCATGATGCTTTTTCTGGTCAGGAAGTTATTTCCTATGAAGAATTAGGATTTGTACCTTTCGGAGAAGGGGGTCCATGGATTGAAAAAACATACGAAAAAACTGGAGAAGGTCCTTGGATTGATGGAGAATTACCTTGTTGTCCATCAGGAGGGTTAATTGGATGTGGACATGCTGTTGGTGCTACGGGTATTATGTCTACTGGGGAGGCCGCGCTTCAATTAAGAGAGGAAGCAGGAAAACATCAAGTTCCAATCGAAGAAGGACGAGCCATCTCTCACTCCATCGGAGGCCCAGGAGCAGCATATGCTGCAGTTATCGTAATGGAAAATGAGGAGGGATTAGAAAAATGAGCGATGATTTCAATGCCCACGAGATACGAGATAGAATTAAGATAGATTATAAGTATACACTTGGAGGGCAGAGTAAATTTTTTATTGACCTAATGAATGAAAAGAAGCTCCAAGGAGCAAAATGTAAGAAGTGCGGTAAAATATGGATGCCCCCTCGAATTGCATGTTCAGATTGTTATGAAGATACAGAATGGACAGAATTACCCCATACTGGTGAGATCATGGTAAGTACTATAGTCTGGTATACCACGTCTGATTTTATTCAAAAAATTCCTTATGGAGTTGCATTTATAAAACTTGATAATGCTGATACGGGACTCTTACAAGGAATATTCTCTGAAAATTTAGTGCCTTCTAAGGTCAAAAAAGGACAAAGAGTAAAAGCTGTTTTTAAAACCAAGGAAAAAAGAGAAGGAAAAATGACGGACTTCTTTTTCGTTCCCGAGGAAGAATATGATACATGGATTCAAAAACCTGAATATGAGGGAGGTGAATAAAATGGGTGTAGCAAAAGATAATTTGGAAAGAATAATTGAAAAAATAAATAATTCCTCAAAAGCCCAAAAAGTATTTATCACCAATATTAGCGGAAAAGAAGTACATTGGAACATGACATTTCAATTTAATTTAGACGA
Organism: uncultured archaeon; assembly: GCA_964653985.1. GTDB lineage: Archaea > Asgardarchaeota > Lokiarchaeia > Sigyniarchaeales > SOKP01 > CAZZIC01. Next base: position 1,941 of record CAZZIC010000042.1, read on the forward strand.
TGAAGAACCCTTTTATTTGGAAATTAAAGACTCCAAAGTTTCTCTATTTGATGGAAGCGCAGATGATCCTGAAATAATATTATCCGGAGAAAATGAAGCCATAAAAAGAATATGTGAAGGACAAGGCGATTTTACCCATGCTATAAGTAGGGAAGAAATCACTGTAGAAAAGGGAAAAGTCATGGATGTAATTCGGCTCACTCGGGCTATCAATATAGTATTACGTTAGTATATATACTTTCAATAAATCTTTTTTTTATTCATTTTTAACCATTCTAGCATGAAATAAATGAAATATAAAACTAATTTTAAGTTTGATCGATACTTTAAAATTATAAACTATTTTTTTCATCAAATATATTTGATTTTGTAGGTATGCCAGAAATACATATTAATGATAAATGAGTATTAGATAGGGTTTCTTCGGAAAGTAATAGTTTTTCTACTTGGTTAGGAAATTTAATGAAAGCGATAGAAACGCAAGTTGGAGATGAGAACCCTGAAGTTTTAGCAGAGTTAAAAAAAAGTAAAGACTTACAATCGGTAAAAAATATTGATAAGGAATTATCAACAGCTAAAGATGAATTGAGAAAAGCTAAAAAACAATTAAATAATCTGGGATTTCTTGGAAAAGCATTTTCCGGGTTTGGAGAGACTATAATAAATAAGGTAGAACAGTCGTGATTCAAGAAGAAAAAATCTCAATCTAATCATATTGAACCGGAAAACCTTTTATTGATTAACTTTTTCTCATCTTTCCAAAATATTATTTAGTTTAACGGTTTGAGATTTTAGAGATATATTCCTTAGAGATTTATGTTTATGAATCGTTAATGCTCAAATGAAAATGAATTGAACCAAGAGAGAAGGTATAAAAATTTAGAAAATCATATTTTGCTTTAAGATTTATATACTTGATTGATCAATATTTTATTCATACTAATTCATACAAATAAACAATTATTAGTATTATTAAATCCAAGAAGTGATATATGAATATGGCAGAAGATGATGAACCATTAGTAGTTTCAGCAGCTCTTTCGGGAGCGGCTACACGTAAGGAACAAAATCCAAATGTCCCCTACACCCCTGAAGAATTTGGAGATGAGGCAAAAAAATGTTATGATGCAGGTGCGGCAGTCGTGCATATCCATGCGAGAGATGCTGAGAAAGGAGGAATTCCAACTCCTGATTTAGATATCATTAAAGCGACCATTGAAAATATTAAGGAAAAGGCTCCGGATATTATTATCAATTTAAGCACCGCTATAAGTGCCGTTGCTTCAGAGAGGGAGCGGATCAAACCAGTAAGGACGTATAAACCTCCTCTGGCTTCATTAAATACAAACTCAATGAATTTCTCAATCGGAAACTTTAAAACTGGAGAAGTAATTATGGGTGCGGGAAATGTTTTCACCAATGATTTCAGAACGATACAGAAATTTGCGAAATATATGAAGAAAGCTACGACCAAACCTGAATGTGAAGTTTACGATTTTGGGGGTCTAAATAATATTTTATTTTTAAATAAGCAAGAAGATCTCTTTGAAAGTCCACTTCACTTCCAATTGGTATTTGGCGTACTCGGAGGTGTTCCATTCACTCCAATGAATTTTGCTCATTTCCTTCATCTATTACCCCCAAATGCCACTTATAGTGTATGTGGTGTCGCTAAACAACAATTTCAAGCAGCAATGTTTTCTGCTGCATGGGGTGGACATATCAGGGTTGGCTTAGAGGATAACATTCGAATGCCCGATGGTGAACTGGCGAAAGGAAGTTATGAGCAAGTCGCTTGGGCTAAAAAATTGGCTGAACATTATGGAAGGAAGGTTGTACAAGGAGAAGAAGCGAAGAAAGCATTTAATCTCCTTAAAGATGATGTGGAATTATAAACCTCTCTATCTTTCAAAATAAGCTTTAATTTTTCTTTTATTTTTCTTTTCTTTCAACTATTTTTAAATCCCAAATACTACTTATTGGATTAATTTATTCTTTCTTAAGGAAAAAGGGTTAAAAATTAAATTTTTAGTTAAAAAAAAATATAAAATGTTTTAAGATTTAAAGTTAAACGTTTTGGAAACACTTATATTACTTTAAAGTGTTGAATATCTTTAATTGTACCTTCTCTCTGCTCTCTCGGACGTAAAACAGCTTTAACCTTCAAAGTAAGAAACTCCTGATCCGGGTCATCCGTCTGAATCACACCTAATATTCGTCCGTCAGTTTCATCTATTTTAATTAGAGCCATTACTCTTGGTTTCTCTAATTTCTCACCATGAGCATCAAGTTTCGCAACTGTATACAGTTCAACAATTCCAGTTAGAGGAACTTCAAACCATTCTTCTCCCGGAATCTCATCAAAGCAGTCTTCACAATAAAGACGTGGAGGGAAGTACCTCTTTTGGCATTCTGGACATTTACATGCGAGGAAGGAATCATTATTCTTCAAATGCTTAAAGAATTTATCTCCGGCAATTCCACTAGGGTAAAGATAATCAGCTTGCATATTTCCACGCCAATGCATTGGAGCAGTCGGGTCAGTTTGTTTTTCTAAGAATCCCATTTTATACACCTCTGTATGGTTTAAAATATTTAATATCCGTTATAGAACCTTCACGTTCTTCGGGAGGTTTCCATACTGCCTTCACTTTCATTCCGATCTTAATTTCTTCCTTACTCATTTCACCAAAATAATGCATGAACCCCATAGGTTTAGGATATGCCTCATCAATTGAAATCACTCCTATCAAAATCGGTTCTTCAATTCGGTTAGCATTTGGATCGAGATAGGAAATGGAATAAGTGTTGATCGTTCCAGTATCGGGCAACTCTACCCATTCATCGGTTGGTTTATAGCAGTATTCGCAAAACATTCTTGGAGGGACAATAACACGATCACAAGTCTTACATTTTATCCCTAAAATCTTCCCTTCCTTGAGTCCTTGTAAAAATTTACTGTTTGCATGACCGAGGGACCATGAATACTGTACTTCAGGTTCCCACCAAGTGTATGCAATTTTATGTTCATAAATATCCTTTGATCCAACATGAGTTCCACGAGGATTTTTCGGATATGTTTCTTTTTCTTTCTTTTCCATTTTTATGATCACCTATTCATTACAATTACAGTCGACATTTGCATTATGTCTCCCCAAGCTTGACCGACGCCAACTCTTGGGTCACCAGGTATTTGTCGTTTGCCTGCTTTTCCAGCTAATTGCCAGTAAAGCTCACATGCTTTTTGTCCCATCGTTGCAGCTATCGGGTTGCCTACCCCTAATAATCCTCCTGAAGGACAGATTGGTAAGTCTCCGTCACGTTGTGTAACTCCTTCTCGGGTTAAGTTTGCGGCTTCTCCTTTATCACAGAGTAATAAGCCTTCCATATGATGTAATTCTTTATAATCAAAGGGGTCATAAGGTTCAGCAAAATCGATTTCTTTTCGGGGATTCACAATTCCTGCCATTTTATACGCCATCTTCGCAGAACGAGCAACATAACGTGGAAAATAGAGGTCTCGATTTGTCCACATAGTACTGTCTATATTATACCCTACACCGCTAACCCATACGGGATCATCAGTAAATCTTCGTACGACATCTTCAGAACAATAGATTAAAGCAGCAGCACCATCACTTGGAGGGCTAATATCTAATCTTTGGACTGGCCATGCCATCATTTCTGAATTTAGCACATCATCAACCGTTATATTAGGGTCTGCCAATTGAGCACTTGGATGTCCCACCGCATTTCTTTTGTTTTTTACGGCGACTCTGGCAATATCTTCTTTCTTAATATCATAAACGGACATATAGCGATTCATTTCCATGGCGAAAAGCCAGACCAAGTTAGGATTTAGGGGTCTGTCTAAAACGGGATCCCAGATATGCCTAAAGGCAGTCTGAGGATGAGGATAACATGAACCCATTTTTTCTTCACATACCACCATACACACATCGGCTACACCAGAAGCTACATGCCACCATCCAGCGATCGGGGCAAATACACCAGTTCCACCGCCGTTAAATACTCTGACATATGGTTTATTGGCTCCTCCGGCTCCATCTAAAAGGTTTTCACCCTTCATATGAATTCCATCGAATGCATCAGGAGCAGATCCCATAACAATCATATCAATATCTTTCTTTTGAATCCCAGCGTCTTCCATTGCTTGTTTCGCAGCAAGAAAGGAAAGTTCTTTTCCTGTTTCTTTTAACCTTCTGCGAAAAATCGTCATTCCAGCACCAATTACGGCTACATCTTTTTTCATTTTTTCATAACACCTCCTTTTAGCCCCTCCTAAATATTGCTACAGCTCCACTTCCGGAGGGAATGAATCTCCAAGATTGAGCCAGTCCAACTTCTGCTTCAGGAACTTGTCGTTTTCCAGCATTTCCTCTAAGTTGTTCTACAATTTCAAGCGATTTTTGTAGTCCAGTCGCTTCAAGACAATTTCCAATACCTAAAGCTCCTCCAGAGACATTTACTGGTAAGGAACCTTTGGCGTCAAAATATCCCTCTTCTACAAGCTCACCAGCCTCTCCTACTCGGGCAAGACCAAGAGCTTCTAAGTGCTGAAGTTCTTTATACGTAAATCTATCATCCACTTCTGCAATATCAACTTCCCGTTTTGGTTCTTTTATATTTGCCATTTTATATGCCATTTTGGCTGCTCTCTTTGCATAATCTGCATTGAATCCTCTTGTAGAAAGCCATGGAGTCTCTGAGCTCCAACCGAATCCATCTAAGTAGATCGGTTCGATTCCCAAACTCCTTGCGAAGCCTTCTTCAGCCAATACGAAACATATCGCACCGTCCACGTTTGGGCTGATATCCAGTTTCTTTAAGGGCTTAAATAAGTACTCCGAATTCATCACATCATCGACATTAATGTTCGCCTCATAATCCGAATAGGGTGTATGAAAGGCATTTGTTTTATTCTTTACTGCTACTTTAGCACATTGTTTTTCCGTTGTACGTGTTGCTCGTAAATAGTGTTGCATTTCTAACCCTGCAACAAAATAAGGATGCACTCGCTCCTTTTCGTCAGTTTTTCCAACTAATGGTTTTGGCGCTTCTTCTGAATAAGAGGGACTTCCTCCATATTTTGGTCGTTCTACTGGTCCTGAAACGGGTTTTTCATATATCGGATCAAACGCATGTAAAACGATTTCTCCATACGTAAGTAAATCAGAAACCTTACTATGAGCTTCAATTGATACGACATCCATCATACCAGAAGCAATTTGCATGTAAGCATTTCCGAGACCGTAAATTCCATCACCGCAGACAGTACAACAAGGTCTTAGTAATGCACCTATTTGATCGGGAACGAATTCATCAAAAATACTGAATCCCTCCCAATAATCTTCTGCGCATGTGATGAAACTGTCTACATCTCTCCGCGGATCGACTCCAGCATCTTGATAGGCTTTATTACATGCCTCAAACATGAAGTCTTTCCAACCCATGTCAGGGGTTATAGAATTGAATGAAGTGTTGCCAATTCCAATAACACATACTTTTCTGTTTTTAGACAATTTTTTCACGAAATTTTTTTTGTTTAATTTTTGAATCAAGTTTATACTATTCATTTTGATTAAAGAATCTAATAAATCTTTTGTTTTAATTTCAAAACATATGCGATCCAGTTTTTACATTTATATTATCAGAAAATAATATATAATCTATATTCATTCAAAATACAAAAAATAAAATAATGAAAGAAAGATGGATGTTCGATTAGAAGAGTTTGAACCAATTGAAGTGGAAAGAAATATTCCAGAATTGGACCTGTTAAATAGTCCTTTATTGAAAGATGAGGAAAGGAAGTTTTTACGAGGCTTTTATGGTTTTATGGAAGATGAACTATTTGATGATCTGAAGCTTTTTGAAGAGATGAATTATAAAGCTGAAGAACCTATTCAAGAGAAAAAGAAGCAAATGGTTATTGACTTTTTAAAAAAGCTTTCGGATCATGGATATTATTCAACTATCTTGAATCAAGATCAATTTGATGTAGGGAGAATTACCAGAAACGCATTAATCGCGTTAGGTTTGAGTGGAGGGTTTTTTTCAGAAAATAGTGGAAGATATATTCCTGGAAACTATAGCTTAGAGATGGGTAGATTAGCTGGTGGAACGCTCTATTGTAATCCTGTAAATTATAAGGCAAATGACTATCAAAGGGAAACTTTTCTCAAGCCCGTTGCCTTGGATGGTGGTCCTGCGGCCTCAGCAATGACAGAGTTTAGAGCTGGAAGTGATATCTTTCGTTTGGAATGTAAGATAAAGGAATCCGAAAATATTGCGAAAATTAATGGAAAAAAACTATTCATAACCAATGGGATGATCGCCGATTATATTATCCTTTACGGAAGGAGAAATAATGGGGACCTGGGGGCAATAGTCATTGATATACATCATCAGAATTTAGAAAATTTCGAATCGAGCAGAGTGCGAATGTTCGGGATGAAAGATGCATTTGTAAGTAGATTAGTTTTTGACGATACCGAGATCCCTATGGAGAATATGCTCGAAGGAAACGGGTTAGATATTATGTTTCATCAATTAACCGAGGAACGTCTCGTCATCAGTGCGGAAGCATTGGGAGATACCATGAAAAAATTATTTCTAACTCATGCATATGCAAAAAGAAGAGAACAGTTTGAAAAGAAACTACATCACAATCAAGTTATCAGATTCCCGCTCTCAAAAGATATTCGTGAATTAAACTTTTTACTTTATTCCTTGATGACTTATGTTCGGGAATTAGATGTTAATGCTGCATTAGGTTCTTCAAAATTGATGGCACAACAAGCCATGGGACTTAAAGTGAAAACCACGGAATTATCATATAGAAGTATGGATAATGCTTACAGAACATTAGGTGGAAGGGCGTTTACAGAACAGTTTGCTACTCAGTTTGGGTTATTAGATTCTTTCTGTATGATACATGGTGGAGGAAGTAATTATGTATTAGGCGATGCTGAATCTCGTAGAACATTTAAATCCAAGTAATCATATTTAAATTTTTACCTAATTATTTTTACTATTCTTTTTCATTATATGAAATCCGAATATTATATGAAATCCGAGTTTGAACTACAGATTAAAGTGTACGAAGGATTATTAGCACATTAATCTAAAGATTATTAACTTTCACCAATATTTTTAATAGTACAATTGATAATTTCATTATAAGAATTTGTTTTTCCCTTGATTTTAATGATTGGCACTAAAAAAAACGATATAAATAAGGTTTTTATAAATAAAAAGCTTGAAGAGAATCTTGAGTTTAAATTTGAGAATATTAATTATTTTCTTGAAGCAATTCAAGTCAAGGATTCGTGTAAAACACAAATTTCTATAATTTTAAAGGAAGCCGAACAATTTCCTGCGGCATTAGGAGGTTATCATGGAGACTATATCGGAGGATTATATGATCATGTTCTCCTTGTTACTAATTTAACCAAGCAGCTTCATCAAGAAAAAAATTATCTGAAACAGTACATCCCATGGTTTGAAAGAGAGAATGTCGGGATCTCAGAGAATTATGATGAGATTCATCTCAACAAAGCAATCTTAACCGCCCTCTATCATGATTTTGGTAAAGTGCCCTATTATGCTTATAAATTGAGACTTAAGAATCGGAAAATTTTTACAAATAGGCATGAACGAGACCATGTTTCAAGAGAAATACACAATACTTTTAGGTATTCGGGAGATGATCCTCATGTGGATGAGTGTATTGCTGTTTTAAAACGCTATAATCTTCCGTTTGATAATGAGTTGTGTAGAGCTATAATTTTTCATCATGGGAAATGGTCAAGATATAAGCCTTTTCGACCAAATAAGCTAAGTGAATTAATACATGCCGCTGATATGATTGCGAGTCAAATATTTAAGATCTAACTTTTTTATGCTCTTGTCTCGACCTTGATTTTTTTGAATAATATATGTTGCGTTCTCGTTTAGCTAAATTTTCTAAAACACTCAACCCATTATAGGTGTTTTGACAAAAAGATATTATTTCATCCCAAGAATATTTTTTCCATAACTTATCTTCGAATAATAAATAGAAACAATACTTGATAAAATCCTCCCTCTGTGTTGGAAAGTTTTCTAAGGGGGTATTATGTTGTCTATATTTAATGCAACTTATTACTACATTGAGTATATAAGCATCAAGTTTTTTATCTTCGACTAATTTTTTAATCTTTTCTGTAATATTGATAATAGAATTAAATTGAAATGATTCATCAAAATATACGCAGATAATAAATCCAAACTTAAAAACCGCCTTGGTAAAGGTTTTCTTTGCTTTTTCAACATCTTCTTCAAAACTCTGATCAAGATGATAAAAGGCATGTTGGAGTAAATCTTCATAATCATAGGCGATCGAATCAAGTTCAGGGAGTTTATCACTTATTGAATTTCCATATAAAATAATTGAATTCTGTGGAACCTTAAAATCTAATAAAGACCATTTATAATTCGCCCAAGATTGCTTTTTATATTTCTCCTTTTCTTGAAGTCCTTCTAAAGAGTTAAAGAAAACGTTGATATCCCATCCATCTTTTTTATAATCTAGTTTTCTCACTGCCGTCCAATCATGGGTTTTCGGGATTTCCTCCATGTTTTTAACAACACAAACCATATCAATATCATTTTTAATCCAGTTCTTTGGAAGCTTTTTATCGAAGAAACTCCCTATTCCATAAATACTTACTATATTGTCAGAAAATTTCTCTAAAAGATCTATTAAGACGGTTAAGATGAGTTTACATTCTTCTTTATACCCATGAGATTTACACTCCTTTAGAAGATCTAAAGGTTCTGGTTGTCTTTCTCCTTTCCAATATTGGATTGCCCAATCTAAATTTTTAATTGTTTTTTCTGAATTGAACTTATAAAGAAACACGTTTATGGCTCCAAAGTTAAGTTTTAGTGATTCCTTTTGGATTAAATCGCTCAACTCGAGATTTTTTAGCAACCTATGGGGGATATTCCTAACTTTTTCGCTTTCTTTAGACAATTTTCTGGGAGCAATAACTATTCCGTAGTAAAGCAAATCAGTATTAAAATCCATCTCCTTCAATATTTGACAGTAAACCTGGGCTTGTACTTTTTGATTTTGAAATGCTCGGGTATATTTACTGAATTTATATTCGAGTAGAAGTATCGGAATACCTCGCCTAAAAACAATTACATCGGGTTTTCCCGCTATTATAGAATCTTGGTATTTCATAAAAAATGAAGTTTCTAAAATAGTAATTTCCTCAGTTTCTTCTATTTCTTTGAATAAATCTTCATAATTAATTTCCGTTGCTTGTTCGGCCATTAATTCATGTAATTTCTTGCCTTGCTTTTGTTCTATGGTTCTTATTTTCCCAAAAATGTACTCTAATTCAAGTTTTGCTTCAGAATAGAATTGCGATGCTATATCAGAGACGATTAGGTAAGGGCGATTAAACCTTAAATCGGATCTCTCACTTTTAATTCTCTCAATCAATTCTTCTCTTAATCGTAATTGTTGTTGAAGTTTCTCTTTCCACGTATCTTTGGCCATTATATCTATACTTCAAGAAAATGTCTTTGTTAATTTTATTATATTCTATTAAATGAGTATGAATATTAAAATAAATAGACACAATGAAAATTGTATTAAATACCCTGAAACAAGTATTTTAGAATTCGCAGTTAAAAGGTTCCTTTTTTCGTACTATTTATTTCATCATGATATTTTAAGATTTTACTTTTTCACCATAGCATTAACTATTAAAAGGGACATATTCCTTGTTTTTACTATCGGATGGATTCTTTTAGATATCAAAGCTTCAATATTGCTCCGCTTGTCGAGAATTACGAAGGGAAGACCTTCGAGGATCTTTATGAAAATTTTGCCATTAATGAAAATGAGATGGGTCAATTCTTAGAACTCATCTGGAAGGAAAATGAATTTCCCCATAAGATTAATTTAAACGTTACAAAGCATAGATTGATGAGAAATCTTAAAACGGTCTATCAAATTGGGGAAGTGAGAGAACAAAAGATGTTCCAAAGAGGGATAAAGACCTTAAAAGATTTAACTTATCATGTTCGGTATAAAGAATCCGCCAGAAAAATCTTGAATCATATCGGGAAAAAGGATTTTAAAAATCTTATCAATAACCGATATATTTGTGATATAGATGCTTCTTTTTGTTTTGATAAAAAGCAATTACTTTTCTTAGATATAGAGACCCTAGGACTCTATGACAGTCCGATTATAATGATTGGGTTAGGTTATTATACAGATTCTGATTTTGAAATCCATATTTTATTTGCCCGAAATTTAGAAGAAGAAATAGCTATTTGTGAACACCTGAAAAGTCAAGTGCTCCCTTCTTTTAAATGCTTCATTAGTTATAACGGAAAAAGTTTTGATGTTCCTTATATTGCCAACAGACTTTTGTACTTTTTTGAAGAAAATCCAATGATCGGTTCTGAAGATGTGCCTTATAAAAGTCATAACACGCGTTATCATCATATAGACCTTTATCACAATTGCCGTCGAAAGTTTAAAGGAAAATTTACCGATTATACATTGACAACCATTGAAGAGCAGCTCTTACAATTTAATAGAGAAAATGACCTACCGAGTAGCTTAGTTCCAAGATTCTATGAGAAGTACTTAAGATCACCGCAAAAATACATCGGATTGGTAAAAGAGATTATTGACCATAATTATTTTGATATCTATTCTATGCCTTTAATATTCCAAAAATTACTGGAATAATTGTTTTTGGAGCGCATTAATCTCATCCAATCAAACCACTTTTAATTACAGATAAAATTAATTCCTTCCAATAATTACCTAAGATAATTAATAATTAAAGAAGTATAATTACTGAAACTTGATCATAATGGAAGAATTGAAATCAAAATTGTTCGATAAATCTTGGAACCTAAAAAGTCGTTTAGTGATTCGAAAGAAATTAGAAGATACAACTTATGATCTTATTGTTATTGGTGGAGGAATTACTGGTGCTGGAGTTGCTCGAGAGGGGGCTATGCGAGGTTTAAAAGTAGCTCTTATCGAAATGCAAGACTTTGCGGCGGGAACCTCATCAAGAAGTTCAAAGCTTGCGCATGGAGGCATTCGTTATCTAGGTTTAGGAGAGATGGACTTAGTAAAAGAGGCCACGAGAGAAAGAAATTGGCTTCGTGTAAATTTAACGCATCTTGTTCGTCCTATCCCCTTTTTATTTGTTAATTGGGAAGGAAGTAAATATAAAAGACGAGATATTAAAGCCGCAGTTAAGCTTTATGATTTTTTAAGCGACAAAGGCTCAGAGTTTAAAAATTTTAAACAACATCAACTCTATTCAAAGGAAGAAGTTCTAGACTTAGAGCCTCAAATTAAAGAAGAGGGAAATCAAGGCGGAGCTATATATTATGATAATAATGTGGATGATGCAAGATTAACCATTGAAACATTGAAAGAAGCCATTGCGAGAGGAGCAGATATAATAAGCTATTGTGAAGTAAAAGACTATACTAAGGAAGATGGAAACATAACCGGGGTAAAGTGTCTCGATCTCGAAAATAATTATGAATTTGAAGTTAAGGGAACTCAAGTTGTTAATGCGACTGGGATCTGGACAGATGAATTGTTAAAAAATTACCCTGATGATGTTCCAAAACCTTTAATACGACCCACCAAGGGTGTTCATTTACAATTTAGAAGAGAAGATGTAGGCAATAAGCTGGCAACTATTATCAATTCTATTGATGACGAGAGAGCTTTTTTCGTACTTCCAAGAGAAGATTTTACAATTATAGGTACTACGGACACCGATTATGAAGGAGATCTGGCGGATCCATTTTGTAATAAAGATGATGCGGATTACTTGGTAAGGTCAGTAAAACATTATTTTCCAAATGCGAAGTTAGATTATGAGGATAACTTGCTTTCCACATATGCGGGAATTAGACCTTTGGTAAAAGAAAAAGGAAAATCAGAAAGTGATATTTCGAGAAAACATATTATCTTTTTCTCTCAAGATGGACTCATAACAATCGCGGGAGGGAAACTTACGACCTTTCGACAGATGGCTGAAGATTTATTCGATGAGATTGAAAAGAAATCAATCTTTTCGGATATTTCAAGGGAAAAGCATTTTTCAAGAACAAAATATTTAATAGCGCTGGAGAAAGAGGAATGGGTTAAAGAATTAGAACGAATGAATCTTGATCTAGATAGTGATATTTCAGATCATCTTTATCAACAATATGGATTGGGCGCCTTAAAGATTCTCGAATTTATCCAAGAAGATGAATCATTAAAACAGCGTATTATCGATAAAAACGACTTTATTAAAGCAGAAATTCTTTATACCTTGCGATTTGAACTAACCTCTCATTTAATAGATGTCTTTTGTAGGAGAACAGAGATGAGCTTATTTATTCCTCACCAAAAACAAGAAGAAGCTGCTAACGTGGTGGCAGAAATTATGGCGAACGAATATTCTTGGGATAAAGATAGAAAACAAAACGAAATCGATACTTATATGAGCTATATAAAGCAAACAGTTGCTTTTATTTAATTTCTTTTTTCATTTTTTTAAATTTTATTATAATCGGACTAGATAACTTTTATTTTATCTAATTTTGTTATATTTATTAAAACTATAAAAAGTGATTAAAATAGATGTTTCAATTCAATTTTACTGATTGGATTTTAAGACCTCTTGGACAAATGGCAGCTTTAATGGTATTCCTCTTAGCAATTATTTGGATGGCTTATGGGTTGTACGAAGGAAGACGAAGAGGTTCTTTCAAAAAGAGAGATGTCGAAGATTGGGATTTTAAAATTACACGATTCCTTCAAATATTGACTTACTCTGGCTTTTTTGTAGGGATTTTAAGTATTATAACCGGAGCAGCAGGGTTAATATTAAATCTTCCTCCGAGTATCGCTTATGCTTCCGTAACGGCAAACAATGTAAACATTTTCACTTCGATTTTTCTGATTGTTTTGGGAATCTTCACATTTCTAAAACCAATAAATGATTTACCATTAGCAAGTGCAGCAGGGTTATTAGTCGCCACAGGAGTTTCAATCTTTTTAGTAATAATGGTTCCTGACAGTGTTGTCCAAATAATCGGAACTTTTGTCAATCCCAAGTGGGTGCTTTTAGCCATTTTCTTGATTGTATCTCTGATTGTAGGGTTAATTGTGAAGTTCTATATTGGAGGTTTAATGGCTCTCTCTAAAATAATTTCTTACCCACCGATAGCGATAATTGTCTCTATATTCTGCTTCATACAAGCATTCGCCTTACTTCTCTTTGGTATATCTTTAATTTAGTCTTTTTTTCTTTTCTTTTTCTAATTTAATATGAAGATCTAAAAGAATGAGAATCTCTGTGAACTTCCACTTTTTTCTACTTTCCCAATAATTTCATTGTGAAAATCATGTCCACAATTTGAACATTTCTTATCCTCCTTAAGATTTACTTCAGAAAAACTATATCCAGATCGACCAATTACTAATTCACCACAGTCTGGGCAATAAGTATTAGCCCCTTTATCATGTCTTATATTTCCCACATAAGGAAAATAAATTCCTACCTCTTTCGCGGTTTCGTAGGCCATATTAAGAGTTTCTAATGAAGTTCTTTCCTGGGAGGGCATTTTAAAATCGGGATGATAAGCAGAAAAATGTATCGGCGTATCATTTCCTAAATTTTCAGAAACCCATTCACATAACTGCCTAATATCTTCTTTCGCATCGTTTATATCTGGAATAATAAGATTTGTAACCTCAACATGAATACCATTAGATTTAAATCTCTTTGCCGTATCTAACACGGGTTGAACACTAGTTACACCGCAGATTTTCTTATAAAATTCGTCTGTCATTCCCTTTATGTCAATGTTTGCAGCATCAATTCCAACTTCGATTAATTTTTTAGAGGCTTGGGGAGTTGAAAATCCATTAGTTACGAGAATAGTTTTTATATTTTCATCTTTTAATAATCTTGCCGTATCCATTATCCATTCATGCCAAATAAGAGGCTCATTGTAAGTATAAGCTAATGTTTTCGCACCGCTATCCTTGACACGTTTTACCAATTCTTTTGGAGTCATTTCCACCATGGACATTTTCCTCCCTTTATATTCCTCGAGATCATAACTTCCTTCCTTTCCATCTTCAGAAGGTTTTGCTTGACTAATTGACCAGTTCTGACAATGTAAACATCTGAAGGAACATCCAATGGAAGCAATAGAATAGGCGGTATTCCCTGGCCAGAAATTATATAAAGGTTTCTTTTCGATCGGATCAAGGCTTCCGTTAGAGATCATAGAACCATAGATTAATGTGTATAATTCTCCGTCAAAATTTTTTCTTGTTCGGCAAATACCAACTCTATCGGGTTTGATTTTGCATTCATTTGCACATACATGGCATTGGACTTTATCATCTTCTAATTCTTCCCATAATCTAGCTTTAACTTTCATACTTTGGCTTCTTTTTCCTTAAAATTATTATTTCAGATTTGATTACTACAAATATCTTATAGAAGGAAATTTTTATAAGAATTACAGATATAAATTATAAATTAGCATCTGGTCGTTAAATCTGTTTCCGATCAATCTTTTTTAATGATAACGGGGCAGATATCTTAATACAAATCTTTCAAATCGAATAATAACAAATAACCGAATTAGGTGAACATTATCCACGTAAGAAAATATATTGATTTAACTAGAGAAGAAATAGACAAAATGATTTCTCAAAAGCAGCAAAACCTTAAAGATCTCGATGAAGAAGGAAAGACATCTCATTATTTTAAGGAATTAACCGAATTGGCATTATTACAGTTAGAAATTGAAAACTATGAGAAAGCTAAAGAAAATTTCGAGACTTGTTTAGATCATTTTAAAAAGCAAAAAGACAGGTTAGGTATAGCCTCAGTATTCGGCGTTTTGGGTACCTTGCATTTCAAAAAGGGAGAGTATAAAAAAGCAATTGATTACTATGAAAAATCATTTGAAATCTATGATGAATTAAAACAAACTACAGAAAAGATTATGAGTCTAAAAGGTATTGGAAATAGTTATATAAATTTAGGAAAACTCAATAAGGCAAATGATGTTTTTTTAGAATGTAGCTCGATTTGCTCTGATGATAATGATATTCATAATTTACTGGATTGCCTAGGTAATTTGGTTTACATTCATGAAACGCAAGGAAACTGGGATGTTATGTTTGAAATCTATAAAAAAATCTTAAAAGGTTTCAAAGAATTACAAGATCAAAGGGGAATTATCACAGCTTATTTTAATTTAGGGATAATTATGAAGAAAAAACAAAATTATGAGGAAGCACTATATCATTTTAAGAAAGGAACTAATTTAGCAATCGACGCAAATTATTCAGAACTAATTATAAAAGGATTAAGTTATGTCGGTGAATCCTTGTATCATATAGGAGAAATTGAGGAAGCTAAGGATCAGTACATTAAAGCATTAGCATTAGCGGAAAAAGTAGATTCAAAAAATGCAATTTTACAAATCGAAACTCTTCTAGCTTCATTAGGGTTAAAGCGAAAAGAGATAAAAAATGAGTTAAAAAAACATAGAAAAAATAATCAAGACATAAAATCATAAAAAAATATATTTGAATTTTAAGGTTTCAGTTCTATTGGCATAATATTTTATTGGGAGACTTTTTTTATAATCTAAATAATCATAAAAGGTTTGATAGTAAAATGAAGACTTGCCCTTTTTGTCAAACGCCTGTAAAGGAAAATTCTTCTTATTGTCCGAACTGCAACAAGCCATTAATCGTTAAAGGCACTAAGAATGAGAAGGAAATTCAAGAATTTGATTCTTATCATCTTGAGGCAGATTTTGCAGAACCATTCATTACAGATATAATTCAAGATGATTCCATAGATAACGAGATCAGAGCCTTGGATGAGGAATTGAAAACAAGAGAAAAATTTGGGGAACCGATTGGAGAACTTCTTTTAAAAAAAGCAAATCTTTATTATCAAAAGAGGGATCTTGATAATTCTATTAGAACTTTAGAAACAGCACTCCATTATTTTCGAAATATGGATGATCGCCCAAATATAGCCGTTTGTCATAATGAGATTGGATTGATGAAGGAAGAGTTAGGTTTTTTCGATGAGGCAATATATCATTTTGATATAGCCATTGATTTTTTTCAGGAATTAGACGATTTTGAGAAAACTATTAAAGTTTATAATAATATAGCTTTTGCCTATTATCTTATAAATGATTTAGAGAAGTCTTATGAATATTATTCAAATGCTTTGAGACTTTCAGAGGAAGAGTCTTCGAAATATCAGATTGTCAAGACATCCAGTAATCTTGTGGATGTATTATTTTTGCTTAAGGATTATGAGAGAATTTTGAAGATATTAAGCAGAAATTTTGAATTTTTCGAACAACAGCAAGATGTTTACGGACTAATAATTACACTGACAAAATTTGGAAAATTTTATTATCATAAAGGTTCAGACTATTACGAGAATTCATATGAAAATATTAATGAGGCTCTTGAATACCTTGAAGGTGTTAAAGACCAAATCTCTAAAATTAAAAGGGCTAAACTTGATTGGGAATGTTACTTTTTATTAGGTAAATTAAATATGGCTTGGCAAAATTATTCTCAAGCAGAGAATTTTCTTCTCAAAGCTCTTGAATCAATAAGGACTTTTGAGCTTGGGGGCTGGCATATCTTTGAAGGAAAGGTTTTAGAGGCTCTTGGTGGATATTATAATGATACTAATGAATATCATAAAGCCATCGAATATTTTAACCTTGCTATAGAAACCTATAACCATTATGGTATACAATTGAAAGAGGCGAAATTAAAAAGGAAAATCGGGGAGATCTTTTTGGAAGATATAGGAGATTCTTATGAGGCTCTTGGATATATAGAGAATGCTTTAAAGTTATATAAATCATTAAATTATTCAAAAGAAACCGCAGAATTATATATGAAGTTAGGCGACATTTACAATAATAGAGGAATTGAGCAGTTAACAATATCTAATTTCGAAAAGGCTAGAAAATTGTATATAGTCTTGCAAGATGAGTATCATAGTAATTTATTAAGAGAGAAAATAAAATCAATAAAAGATCATACAGGATTTTAATTATTGCTTTATGAATAGAGTAATTTAATCTTTTGGAGTAAAATCATCCATTTTATAAATTTTTGTTTCATATTCTTTAAAACCTAATGATTTTATAAAGTTATAAGATACAGTATTTTCTTTATAAACTTCACATTTAAGAGATTTTACCCCTTTTTCCTTGAAATATCGCCAAGCTGCCATCCCAAGAACGGTTCCAAGTCCTTTTCTTTGGAATCTCGGCAAAACTCCTAGCCCAGCGATAACTCCAATTTCTTTATTCTCCCCTTCAAAATCAAGTATAACAAAACCAGCATCCTCTCCATACACCTTTGCTATAAGAACTATTGTTTCCGGATACTCGTGAATGATCTCTAGAGAATCTAGAGAAATAGGTGTGAAGGGTGTGTTAGAAACCATCCACGATCTATTATGAATAAGCATTACACGTTCTAAATCTTCCTTCGAGGCTTCTCTCACTTTAGCTTTAAGAATATTACGTTCCACCTTTTCTTGTAATTTGTTCTCCAATTCAGGGGTAATACTTGCTACGGGTAATTTCATTTGAATATACGCAAGTCCCACATTAATTATTTTCTTTTCTACATTTTCTTCCTTAGTTTCTTTTGAAGCGATCTCAAAACTTGAAAAGAAGTTCCTAATGCGTTGTTTTTTTAAATTTCGTTTACTTTCTTGCATTTTGATAAGGGAAATTTTGAAAAATTTGATAATATAAATAAAATAGCATTCTTTTAATCTTTATCCAGCTCAAAATCTTCCTTTTTATAAGCTTTCCTATCATATTCTTCAAATCCTATCCACTTTATGAATGAATAGGATACATTGTTATCTTTATAAACTTCACAACGAAGTTCTTTTACTCCTTCTTTTTTAAAGTAATTCCAAGTTGCCATCCCGAGAACTGTGCCTAACCCTTTTCTTTGGAACCTTGGTAGAACTCCTAAACCCGCGATAATCCCAATATCTTTATTTTTTCCTTCAAAATCAAGTATAACGAACCCAGCATCCATGCCATATACCTTTGCAATAAGGATAACCGTATCAGGATCTTCAAATATTTTTTCTAAAGATTCCTTATCTAACGGTCTAAAAGGAGTTTGACTGGTTAACCATGCCTTATTATAAAGAGAAACAATAGAGTCTAAATCGTTTTGGTCAGCCTCTCTGATATTAGCTTTAAGAAAGTTTTTAGCTATTTTCTTTCTAAGACTTTCTTCAAATTCGGGGGTAATTTTTTCCACGGGAAGACGCATTTGAACATAGACCATCCCCTCTTCTTCTATTTGTGCTTCAAAGTCTTGATAATCTCCTTTCTCCTTTTCTTTTTTTTCTAAGGAGAAAAAGAAAGCTCTAATTCTATTTTTTTTTAATTCGAGTTTCTCCTTTATCATAATTAAAAAGAAGATATTATATCAAATCAAACTTTTGACGGATTTGATTTTCTATACTTTCATCTATGATCTTTTTTGATCTGAGTCCAGAGAGACCCTTCTGCATCCTTTTACCTAAATTGTCGAATTCTAAAATATTTTTATTTTCGCAGGAAAATTCAAAATTTGATCTAATGACCATATCATCTTCAATTGTTTCGTTGATAAAATCTTTTAATGCTTTAAGTGCTTCTGTCGCTTCATCATATATATTTCCCGGCTCTCTTCTAATATGCCCTGGTAGAACAATATCCATGTATTCCTCCATCATATCTTCATCTTCTACAAACATCGCATATAAAGGCATATAAATCCATTGAATTGGCTTAGCAAACAATTCTGACCGGTCATCTTTAAGAGACCATTCTTTTAACTGTTCAGCTTCTCTTAAACAATCCTTTTTTTTGGCCAAAATTATCTTTTTTATTGAACTGAACATAGTTTCTATCTTATTTCTTAATTCCTTTTTTTGCGAAAGTTTTTTCTGCATTTCCTCCTTAGTTTCAGAAACCTTCTTATTCCTTTCTGATAATTGCTCTTTTAACTCTTGTTCATAATCCTTTAATCTATTATTAGCTCTCTGCTCAATATCCTTTCCTTTCGCTTTATAATCATTATATTGTTCATTTAAAGACTGAATTGTATTGTCTAGTTCTCTATTTTTTTCTTTAAGGTAATTGAAATGCTCATCAATGTTTGAAACTAATTGGTCGAAGGATCGTCTTTTTAAGGTATCAGCATTACTAAAAAATCGGTTCTTCTTTAAGATTTCTTCAAATTCTCTATTTAACGTTTTAAATAAAAGAGAAATGCTTTCAATGAGTTTTTTCTTTTGATTAACCTCCCATTGATCGATTTTATCACGCTCTTTTTTCATTCGTTCTTCTATTTCATCTTCATCAATGACAATAGACATTTTATTAATTTCACTTGAATATCGGGATTCTATATCTTTGATCTCCACATTTAATTCGATGAGCCAGTTATCGATTTTTTCTTTAATTAACTCTATTTGTGATTCCCATCGATAGGCATTCCCTTTAAGCGTATCTATAATATCCCTATACTGTTCCGATATATCAAGGGCTTGATCTGTGGTTAAACTAGCATCAAGGGGCATATAATCTCCAATAGGAAGATATTCAAGTTTAGGGATCAATATTGAAAGACTCTCAAGAAATTCTGGATTTGTTAATCCTTCTACTTTGAATACTCGATATTCAGATTCTTCTCCTTCTCCTACTTCCTTTGCCTCTTTATCTTCATATGTAAGCACCTTCTCTATACGTTCTAATATTTCTAAATAGGTTTTATTATCAACATTCCTCAAAATGTGTCCAATTAATGGTTGACGTGGAGGATTTGTAAACTTTCCTTTTTTTGAGAAAATTTTTAGTCCGTCGAGGATGATATGGGTGGATATCACCCCTTGGATTGACAATAATGGCCAGACTAATCTCGAAAAAGAAAGAATTTTATGAGAAGAAGGTAAATCTTTTGTTAAAAGGTGAAAAGCTAATGTAAATTCTTCATCTTCGCTGAGCGAAGGAAGAGACGTATCCTTTCTAATAAATAGAGGTAGAATATATTGATTTCCATGAATGCTTGACATTTGATTTATCACTATAATCCTTATTAATATAATACTAATAGATTACAAGTTAAAAAATATTTTCGACAAATCTTTAATATCTTGATCTGAGTAAGAGAGTAAAGAATTTTATACTCTCAAAAAATAGTGTCCTCTAAATCTTATTAATAATTAGTCTTCAAATTTTCAATGATGACTTCATTTATTATAGGATCTAACATGAATATATGATATCTTAAATTTTTCAATTTGATTGTCTCATAACGTATCTCTATCACAAATTGGGTTTATTTCCTTGAAAAAAAAGAGAAAAAAAATGTAAATTATCTCAACTGCTCATAATTATTTGCAATAACAATTATGAGTAAGGAAAGTAAGATTATAAGTGGTGGGCCGATAGCTTTGGCATTAACCCAACCTAGCGCATCAAATAATCCTTGGGATATTCGACCAGTATAGTAGAGAAAGAATCCAATCGCGTTGAGAGCATAAGACCTTCTTAATACACCGAAGGTTTTGTATGCTAAATAGATAAAAATGAAAGGAATAATCGTGATCATCAACGGCAATAAAATAAGAACAAGAATGAATCTTCCTACTGGATAGGACCACGCTCCTATATCGATTGTTATTAATTCGATGTCAAAATTATAGCGTTCTACCAATTCTGGATCTAGAAAGAGATTATTTGGTAATGTCATCGCAATGATTCCGATAATAATAGGAATGATTACTAATAACACTCTCGCAAGATGTTTGAATTCTTTTTTATATTCCATAATGAAATTCACGAGGGGATTTTCAGATGTCTCTTCCTTATCCATCTCTAGTTGAGTTTCAGGAGGAAATAATAAAACCCCTAAAATACCCATCAAACAAGCCGTCGCTAGCCAATTAAATAATGTCGCGAATTTATACACCGTCATAAACAATGATATAAATTCTTCAGAAGACACGGTCCCTTCAAGTTCGGGTATATAGAAGTAGTAAGAGATAAAAAATACTCTGCTAGCGGCTAAACATATAAATAAAAGCGAAAAGCAGAACCAATATAATTTTTTTGATGTTCTGAATCGAATAAATAGGAAATATGCGAATATTAAGAAGTAATATCCCACAATCACCCCATAGAGAGTTAGCTCTACAGAATCAAAGAAATCGAAGTACCGAAAATTTGCTAACTGATTTATCATGACCATCAATCTTTATATTTAAAATTGTTATACAAAAAAATATATCTTTCTTTTTGTATAAAAATTTAATTTTTTAAATAAATTCATGTGTTTAGTTACAGATCAAGAAAAATGGTTAACTAATCATCCGTCTCCCTTTCTAATGTATTTTTCACAAATTAAATCTGTAAAATTGAGGAAAAATTTTTTTGATTATAAAGAATTTTTCTTTTTATGAAGATAGATGATAGCTTAGAAACATTTAATTCGCTTATAAAACGCCAAGGTTTTATTTGGGGCCCTTCACCTGAAATTTACGGGGGTTTAGCTGGATTTTATTCATATGGTCCCAACGGAACGGCACTTAAAAATAGCATCTTATCATTATTTAGACGGGAGCTAGTTTACTTTGGCTTTAATGAAGTAGAATGCCCGAATATTATGCCTGAAATTGTTTGGGAGGCTTCTGGGCACTTAGAGAGGTTTATTGATCCCGTTATAGAATGCACGAAATGTGATTCTTTATTTAGAGCTGATAATCTCCTTAAGGAAGCTCTTCCGGATGAGATGATTGATGGATTATCATTTGAGGAAATGGATCGATTAATCGAGATAAATGATATAACTTGTCCACAATGTGGTTCTCCACTTGGAAAAATTGAAGAATACAATCTTATGTTGAAAACTAAAGTGGGTTATGATAATTTAGCCTATTTGCGACCAGAAACTGCGACGACAACATATCTCCTTTTTAACAGATTAAATCAACTTGCGAGAAGACAATATCCGATCAAGGTATATCAATACGGCAAAGCCTACAGAAATGAGATCTCTCCAAGACAAGGAGTTTTACGGATGAGATCATTTGATCAATTTGAGATGCAGATGTTTATTGGAAAAAAACAAGAAATGGAATTTGAAGATTATAGAGAAATAAAAGAGAGAAAATTACCCTTACTTGATTGGAAAACTCAAGAAAGTAAGGTTGAATATCCTGAACAAGTTTCCTTAGAAGAAGCAATAAATTCCGGAATTTTAAAGAAACCAGCATTTGCTTATAATTTATATTTAAGTTATTACTTAATAAAGAAATTAGGATTTTCAGATAATTTTCTACGGTTAAGACAACACAGCCCAAATGAGAGGGCACATTATGCTGATGATGCGTGGGATTTGGAAATAAAAACAGAACAATTTGATTGGATTGAGGTATGCGGAATTCATGACAGAACCGATTATGATCTCAAACGTCACATGGAATTTTCTAATCAAAATTTCGAAATCGCAATGGGGGAAGATCCAAAAGATAAGGAAGTTCCCCAAATCCTTGAAATAGCTTTTGGGATTGATAGGATAATCTATACCTTGTTGGAAACTTCTTTTAATGTAGAAGACGGACGGATTAATCTTCAAATAGAGCCCGAATTAGCACCTAATACTGTTGCAGTATTTCCTTTGGTAAAGAATAAAGAAGAAATTAGGAATTTGGCTTTAAACCTTCATAATGATCTATTAGAAAACCGAATCAACTCGTTTTATGATGAATCCGGCTCTATTGGAAAAAGGTATAGAAGGCAAGATGAGCTTGGAACTCCTTACTGCGTAACAATCGATTATGATTCAATCGATGATTCCGCTGCCACTATTCGGGATAGAGATTCTATGGACCAAATTAGAGTTAATATATCAGAAATTCCCCAAATTATCAGAAAAAAGTTAAAAGGAAAAGAAACAGTTTTAAAGTTTTGAATAATTACACATTAATTAATTTTTAATTATCCTTCTTTCCTTAAATGTTCAGAAAAAATTAAAAAGAAAAGTTTAATTAAAAAAAAGAAGGAAAAAATTTTTATCAATGGCTAAGAACTATACATGAAAAATTATAATTCGTTTTTCACCAGAAAACTAGGAAAGCGTAAGGCTAGGAAAATAAAGATCATTATTAGTCTTTTTTTCGTATTCTTATTCCTGACAAACTTTTTTGCATTTTTAAATTTTAGCGGATCAGGAAACAATTTTCCTATTAACACTAATTCAGATTATGATGATGAGAGTACTCTTTTTGGAAGTAATAAGCCTTCAGTTTCTGCTTATAGTAATGATATTTCATTATTTGATGCTCCATACAATTTTACAAAAGTATGGAACTTTTTTAATAGCAATTATGGAAATGAAACCGCATTAGATCTCCCTTTTAGTTCATATTATAGAACTGGAGATGCCCAAGGGAATATCTTAGAGAAGTTAATTTACTCCCAAGATCAGTTGTTCTTATATAAAACCTTGTTAAAGGACGAATTGACAGATCAAGATTTCTTTGAAAGATACTTAGAGTTAGAAAATAGTCCTCTATGGTTTAATGGGAGTGGAGAAACTAATTATGGATTTATGAATTCATATAATACAACATCTCGTCAAATTCAAGATGATAATCGATATCTCACTGATAATCTAATGGTGATCTTTTCATTATTAGAAAAAATCGGAGACAATATTAATCAAATCACTATTAATGGAACTCAACCTGTCGATTCAGTCGAAAAAATGTTTGAGTTAATTAATTCAAGCCAGTTTTATGATGATGGTAATATGGGATTCTTTCCGGATAACTCATCAACAGACACAAAAGAAGTGGAATCTAATCTGTGGACGATATTATCTTTACTTGAAATATCAGAAAATACTGATATTAGTACAACAATTCGAAACAGAGCTTCTGATTTAGCAAATGAAACCTTGAATGTTTTAATTGACAACATGTGGGATTTTACTAATTTAGGGTTTTATAATAGTTCACCTAATAATGATTGGAGTGATCCTGATACGGATAAGTATTTAGATGTAAATGCTCTTGGAATAATCACTCTGATTAAGAGTTGGGACAGTTTTGATAACAATACTTGTTTGAATTTCTCAATAGAGCTCTACAATAAATTAAATGAATCTTTATGGAATTCGACGTTAAATGGATTTTCATATAAAGCTAACCAAGACTTCACTAACTTTGATTTTACTATTGATTTAGAAGCCAATGCATTGATGATGCAAGCTGGCTTGGAACTATTTGACGCAACAGGTAATTTCACTTATTATAACAAATCAATTCAATTATTCGAAACCTTCGAATCGACTAAATTCTTTAATGAATCTTTAGGCGCTTATAACTCCACTTTCAACCCTTATGATGGTAATAAAAATTTATTTTACAATTTGAGGGTCAGTGAAACATACATAAGAGCGTTAGAGATCTACGCAAAAAGTTCTCTCACGGCTTCATTTAATAAGGCTGGAACAAAACCAGATTACGTATTTAAACAAGACACTCTCAATTTAACTTCAGAATATATATTTGAATCCGCAAATGCTGGTTATAATATTAGCAAAGCCAATTTGACTTATATCATTAGATTTCCAAACGGAACTATTTTCAAGATTTTTGAAAATAACACTTCTGAGGATGGTACACATTCCATAGAAATACCCATAAATGCATCACTTCCATTAGGTCAAAATTATTCAATTTCAATTTTAGCAAATAGAAGTTATTTTAAAAC
>CAZZIC010000043.1:0-6402 GCA_964653985.1 uncultured archaeon
CGATTATTGCGGTAAATTTGACTGGAAAAAAAGTAGATGTAACGAAAACATTTTTAATATTCTTTTTCTTTTTTCTTTTTTTTGGAAAAGTCATATTTTATCTCAAAAGTATGTATTAGCTGTTCTTAACTCAAAATTTTTATTATTAGATTATAGAAACTTTTTTACTTCCTCACTTTTCCTGACCCTTCTAACATTCACAGATGCTTTTCTTTTCTCTTTTTATTTATAAGATTATATAAAAATCACAATATATCATATAAATTGCTTAGCGCCCAAACTTCACTGGATCCTTCATATCGATTTACCAAATCCAGCAAAAAAAATCGAAGATTTAGAAAATACCCTTTTGAAGATTCAAGAACCCTATGCTCACGCTTTTTGAATACATTCAACAATTTAGGAGTATTTTGGGTAATAAAAAGACCTCTAAGGACCAAAAAGGTCATAAATTAACCCAGATCTATGACTCGAATATGAAAGATGCCCAAGCACGAGATCCAATTTGAAATTGGAATATTGCAATGCATTTTTACCCCGTAAAAAGCTAAAAATCACGGAGACTCAGGGTAAATGGTGTAGATTGTGGCACTCTTATGCTCCTGGTCTATTTGTATATTATCAGTTTCTTGCCCCAATAAGAACAAACATGGAATTAAAGCGGCTATTTGGCAAAGAAAAACAAGCCATTTTTAACCGCGTGGCTAAAGCAAATGTGTGTCGTATCGTAGCAACAAGAGGTGAAGATTATTTAAGAATTCTCCATTGCTCCCCCGAAGAACTACACTCGGATATTATTAAGGAATATTCCGAGGAGATCGTAAAGGAATTAAGAAAAGAATTAGCCACGAATATTAAAGCAATGAGCGAGATCTCACATTTAAGAAGTATGGAACATGAAAACTTTAATCTAGATATAATAAAACAATTGAAAAAAAATAGGGCACGCTTACTTTTGTCGACAAAGACTAATTTGTTACCTCATAAAAAAAAATAAAGATTTTAAGATTTTAGCAGTTAATTATTTGATCATTCTCAATGATGGTTTCAACGATTTCTGCGTAATCTTTTAGAACAATTTCATTAAAGATGTATTTCTGAATACCTCTGCGATCAACATCTTCTTTACAAGCAATTACTTTCAATTTTTGATTTAATGCTTCACCGATTTCTTTTGTTTGCTTATTAGCAAAGAATACAGCATCTTGCATTAAGCAAATAGTTTTCTCGTCATCATTTTTGAGCTCCAAAGCAAGTTGTATGCCTGTTTTATCCTCATCCGTTATTAAAAAGAGTTTTTTTTTACTCATTTAATTTCACCTTCTCTTAGAAAGGAATGACTAAATCGCATTCCGAAATTAATTTAAGAACTTCATCATGATCTTTTACCGTAATTGCTTCAATTAAATCTGTTTCACTAATTCCACGTTCATCAATAGATTTCTTGTCAATTATAATACCTAAATCAATATCTGTTAAGAATTGGATATGATGTTCTGCCATAGATATATCAGATGATTTTAAAAAGGTGTATACAGCATCATTGGTTGCTACAGTTAAAGGTTCGAGGTCTCCACTGAGTGCCACTGCCATGCGTAAACCTTCGACAGGAAATAAAGATCCATGAGGTGGCTTTTTTAAAAGAACGATTACTTTCTTTTCTTCTGACATTTTTAATTTTCCTCTTATTTATTAATAACTATTAATTTATCTGTATCAATTACAATTTTCGCTAAATCTGGAGTCCCTGCACGCTTTATATCAGCACCATCGCACTCTTTTCTACTAAGACAATTTTGGACAGTACCTCTTACTTGCAAACACAAGTTACACAATCTACATTTTGCACCTTTGTCTAGAATTTCTCTAAAACCTTCTTCAATGTTATAAATTCCTTCGATTTTCTTTTGATTCTTAAGCACTGCATTAGCAGCATCCATATAACAAAATATATGCACTTGATGTCCGTTATCCAAGGCAGCATTAGCAATCTTGCAAACTGTTTCAGGACCTTGGGCTTGATAAGGACCGGAAAAGAATAAAATTCCGATTATAGCCATTTTTTTTATCACACCCTCATAAACATTAGGTATACTAATATCCAGCACCCAAGAATTATGGATCCTGTTGCTACAATACTACCAATAGAAAGCATCGGTATACCGCTTAATCCGTGTCCTATATTACATCCCATCGCGATAATAGCTCCTACTCCCATCATTAACCCGCCTAAAAGTTGGATTAATAATGTTCCTGGTTTTGGTGCTCTTAATTTAAATTCGCCAGCGATTTTTGCAAAAATAAACGCTCCAAAAACCACTCCTATAACTAGAAAAGGTTCCCAAGTTAAATATGTAAGATCTCCAGTGGTCAAAAATAAGAGGAATCCTCTCCATCCTCCGGTAATTCCAAGAGGATAATTTCTCCCAGTCGCAGCAGAAGAAATATAGGCAAAACACGCCAAGATTCCAATTGCTATCCCTGTGGGTGCCCACTTCCATCCTTTTTTAAAGATTTTCTCACCCATATTACTGAAATCAAGCATCGCTTGACCATTTTCCTTTTTCTTCTTTAAATCCGGAAGGATCCAACGATATGTCATGAATGCTAACCCAACAATTCCGATTATTATCATGAAAATCGCCAGTAGTATCCCTGAATCTTCACCGATAAGAGTTATCTTTCCAAGATTAAAAGATTGTAATGCTGAAGTAATATCCTTTAAAAACCCAAAAGCGGCACCTACTGCACCAATCATAAAGCCAAGTAATGCAAACCATGAGCCAACCATTCCTTCACCTACTCTATATGTTGTTCCGCTGGCACATCCTGCGCCTAATACCATGCCCATACCAAAGATTAAACCTCCAATTATATTAGCTACGGGGGCAAACGGTTTAGGATTCAGAGTGATTATCCCACTGAACGCCATAATCGAAAATCCGATCATCGATACAAACCAAGCAATCATAACAGCTTTTATGAGATTATATTCTTTTAAGAGAACTATGTCTCTAAAAGCCGAATTCATACAAAATCGTCCACGTTGGAGAATAAACCCAAAAATAACCCCAAGAACCAATCCCGGAATAACAACTAAAAAAATCCATTCCATTTTAATTACCTCTCAGGTTATTTTATTTTAACAAGAATTTTCCATTCCGAATCGCCAATCTTATCAACCGATAAGACTTCATTTCCCATAGATTTCATTGTTTCAGGAATCCTCTCCGCTGATAGAGGGTAATCGATAAAAATCTCGAGTACTTGACCAGATTTCAATTTCTTTGCTGCTCGCTTACTTTTTACATCTGGATACGGGCATACCTCGCCTCTGCAATCCAGAGTGTCGTCTGTTTCTACCATTCTAATTTTTTCACCATTTTTAAGATTTTTTTTTAAATTACTAACTATTTGTAATAGTTAGAAAGAATAATATTAAGATCTTTAAAAATTTTTCTTTCTTTTAGAAAAGAATTCTAATTGTTTTTGATCATCTGATTCTGACATTTCGATCATTGGATAGAGATTAAACACCTTATTTCAGAGAAAAATGGAATACCTTAGTCATTTTAAGCATATACTATAGTTTTCGGAGAGAATAATTCGGGATCTGTTCTTAATGAATAAAATTATAATTAAACTTTTATTTTCGGGAAACAAGAATACAATTGAAGAAAAAAAGACTCTCTAAAAGTTACAAAAATTGGTTTCATTTTCATTTAAATACCTTGATAAAATATTGCAAAATAACCAATCCATAAATATAATTATGAATTGGAATAGGAAAAAGTTCTGCAGATGGTCGGATTTTTAACTAATAGATTACATAAAAGCCCTCTTGTATTCCAATCCTTCCCTCCATTTTAGAGCATCAGCAGGACATTTCCTCTCTCTTTTTCTTTAGAGATAATTTATCAATACAATTTAATGAACAAGGAAACGGAATAAAAAATATATAATAATTATGTCTCTCGGGGAGATTTATTAAAAGTCTATAAATGCTGCAGAATCAGTACTAAGAAAACATATAATAATATATTCGAAATGATGATAATAATGACATATATTTTATTAAGGGTTTTCTCCGTCTAGTTTGTCATTTCTATCCCTTTGTATATTGGTTTTTGTTCAGATTGAAATATTTATCATCATGTAAAATA
This sequence comes from uncultured archaeon, assembly GCA_964653985.1. Lineage (GTDB taxonomy): Archaea > Asgardarchaeota > Lokiarchaeia > Sigyniarchaeales > SOKP01 > CAZZIC01. The sequence continues at coordinate 4,164 of CAZZIC010000043.1, forward strand.
CAATATAAGTATTAATTGAAATCCTCTATAATTTTATGAGATTGATTGAAAGAGGATTAGATCGGGGTTAGATATCAAATAGACTTTAAAGGTAACGGGTATTTACTACCTTGATTTATGGAGATAGTTATGTGCTAAATAATGCATTTTAACAACCAAAATGGTAGGGAAAAGATCAAACAAAAATGATAAATTTAAAAAGTTAAACAATCATTTCATTATTACTTCCACTAGCATACCACCGATATGTCCTAAGATACCCCCACATATTGCTGCACCAATGGTTAATATCAACATCACTATAAGGCCGAATCCTATTGCAGTCATAAAAAAGCTAAATATACCGAGTGTTGTAGCTAAACCAAGAAAAACGATTCCAGTTATAATTTTAATTCTTACATAAGGAGCAGTATATCTTTTAAGTCGCTTTTTGGCATCGAATAAGCCTGAAAGGATGGCAAAGACTCCGAATATTGGAATGGACACGGATAGGATTTGTATTCCACAGATTATTTGATTTGGGAAAAATGTTGGAAAGATCATAGCAATTAAAACTAAAATTAATGTAAAAATTGTGAACGCTTCAGGAAAATGAACCATTTGAGGATGCAATTTAAAATCAAGCCATTTTCTCCTGCTTTCAGACACTTCTGGTTCAAAGGGTTCAAATAATTCCTTGGAAACACCACATGCTGGACAAACATCACCTCTAAGTTTCCCTTTTTCAACAGTAAAACCGCATGAAGAGCATTTTAATAATTCTGTCATAGTTTCAGATTGAACAACTTAATTTTTAAAAATAATGGTTTTAAAATATTTAACCTAAAGAGATCAAAACTAAATAAGTTCATATCCTACAGGGAACATATAATGATGCCTATCATTCAACATAAACATATTCAATAGAAGAAACTTCAAACCATGAGAATACCAATTAAAAAATCGGAAACAATCATTCCGTTAAGGATTAAGGCAAGCTTTAGGAATCAAAATAAAATCTATAAATTTAATGATGATGAATGGATTGAAGGTTCCGAAGATTTTGATTTAAGAAAAATACTGATAGGCCTACCAGAAGATGGAGATTTATCAATTCATTATAAAATATATATTAAAAACCAGGAACTCATTGAGGGTAAAAATGGTGAATTTGTAAAGGGTATTGGAAACGAAAGCAAAGGAAATAATAGGATAGATGGAGTTTCTATAAAACTCGAAGGAAATGAAAAACAAGATTTTGATATATGTTATAGGGCAAAAATTAAAGGGTTAGGGAAAACTGCAACCTTTTCAAATGGGGAGTTCTGTGGTACTAAGGGAGAAGATTTTCCTCTCACGGGGTTTAAAATGTGGATACAAGAGAAAAAAATAGATACAAGTATAGGATACAATAATGCCTATTTTAAGACAAGCCATAATTCCTATAGTCTTTCAGTTAAAGATTTACTTAATAGAGGAGTGAGAGGTTTAGAATTTGATATTCACGATGCAAATATCCGTGAAAAAGGGGAATTTGAAGTTTATCATGTAGATTGGCATCTTGGGACAAAACTGAATGAAGGAGGAAATCCCCCGAATCATTTGCTTTCAAATTGGTTGGAGTTATTGACCAATTGGTCAAATATTGAGGATGGTGATCACGCACCTATAACCCTTTTTTTAGAACTTAAGGATAATCTTGTGGATAATAACAATAATCCTAGCGATAAATTCGGGTTAAAACGCCTGGATGAGATAGTTTTAAAAACTATTCCGAATGAAAAATTATTTACTTTCCAAGATTTCCTCAATGGTGGAAAAAACTGGCCCACAGTTCATGAGTTAAAAGGGAAAATAATTTTAGTCTTATTGAGTTTTTGGAATGGAAGATACGCTTCAAATGAAGGAGGTTTAAATTCGAGATATAAGTATTTTGAAGGAGCACTTAAGGGGGATCTCGGTGCATGTTTTGTGGCTTGGATCGAAGGAGACAAAGGTTCAATGGGAGAAAAATTAAAGGAACAAACTTGTTTTTGGAACTGTGATATTGAAACGAGTAAGAGGGAGTTAGACATAATAAGAGAACGGGAGATAATTACAAGAGTGGATTTTGATAAAATCAACCGAGGAAGACATTTAAAAACTTATTATAAAAAGAATTTTGAAGCAGGTTATAGGTGTAATTTTCCAAGTACAGACGAATTCGATAAAGAGGCTTATAATTGTGTATTTCCTTGGTTTATATGAAGAATAAAATTAA
>CAZZIC010000043.1:6502-25858 GCA_964653985.1 uncultured archaeon
AGGTAATAACAGATCCTGAGGCAGATGTTGATTATGTTCAAGAAGAAGATAGTTGGATATATGATGTTGAAAGACCAAATGTAGATATCGTACGAGCGGAAATTTCGAGTGAGGGAGAAATGGTAACTATTTCCCTTACTGTAAAAGGAAGTATTACCGATAACTCTTCTTTTAAATATGCAATATATTTAGCGGATAGTGAGGAAGGAGAATATTCAATATTATACACCAATGGGACATGTGAGATGTATGTTGATATCTCTGAGGGTCAATTGAAACGCGAACCAGAAACTAGTGGTGTTGGGACCAGCACTTTAAATATTAATATTGAATTAGATGAAATATATAATCCATCTACTCTGAAAATAACTGAAGTTATTACATATGAACATATCGAAGGAGAAAAAGAATATTATTGGGACAAAGCATATCCTGATGAAGATCAAGATGGAACTAGTGATAATGGCGATAGTGATGGTGGTGCTGGAGGAGATCAGACTACCATCGGTAGTCCTGCGATATGGATTGGATTTTCAATTGGAGCAATTTTTAGTTTATTACTAATAAGTAAGAAGTTCAAATATAATACTGCGTAATTTTCAATTTAAATTTTAAAAATTTTTACTCTTTTTTTTTATAATTGCTATTTTGTCTTCAGTAAAGATAAAGAAAAAAAAGTTTATGAACTGATGTTAATGTTATGATAGAATTATCTCATTACACTATGTAGAATAAGCTCAAAGCAACTAATAGTTGTCCCCCAGAATAGAAGATAGGACCATAGGGAAAGTTGAGATCCTTCCAAAATGTAGAGAGCGCAAATTCATAATCTCCAAGACATATAATAAGAAAACCTATGGCGAGTAAGATAGACCCAACCAGTGAAACGTTTGGAGAAAAGAGTGATGAAAGGCCTGCCGCTGCCATCATTGTTAAAAGAATTCCATATATTCCCATTGCTACTTTCTCCATATTTGCTTGAATACTTCGAAAAATTAATGAAAAGACAACAAGGAAAAGTATGAACATAGATATAATAGGGATTAACATCCAGAGGTTAAAACCAATAATAACAAACGCGGATACAGTATAAATCAAATAGGATACTAGAAAGATTAAAAGACCACGTATTACCACGGACATCTCATTCATATCGATATTTAGGAAGTCTCCAACTAATGCGATTATCATTCCAATTGTTATTAGGAGCGAAAACATAACGTTAGAAGAGGGGGAAAGAAAGGAGAGAAAACAAATGAATAGAGAAAGTATCGTAGTTAAAGGTTGATACAATTTAATTCCTTTAAGATTATTTTCTTTTCGTACTTTATAATATTTATAGATGCTAAAGACCGAGAAAGGCAAGATTATTATCCAAGAAAATGAAATTAATTCCAATTTTTAACCACTTTTTAATTATTAATTTCTATATTTGACCTTACTATAAATAAATCTTTAGTTATTTCTTAATTAAAGGAGAGCTCTTTAACATTATTAAATAATCAAATTCATTAATAAAGCAAAGATCTTTTATAATAACCAATAAGTATAATTAGTTGGAGTGATCCAAAATTGACTGAAAAAAAAACCTCCAAAACCTCCAATTCGATCGAAGATTATATCAAGTTTTGGAGGAATAAGATTGAGAAAAATAAAGCAGATCTTAAAAAGCGAAAAAAAATGCTTCTAGAATATGCCAAGATTTGCGCAAAAAAGCTCAAGGAAGAATACAATGTGAAGAAAGTATATTTAATAGGATCTCTCGCAAGAAATTATAGGATTCATAAACGATCCGACATTGATTTAGTCGTTGTTGGGCTCCAGGATAAAAAGTATTTTGAAGCTTTAAATGAATTATATAAAATCGTTCCAAAAGATGTAAAAATCGATCTGATCACGAAAGAAACAGCAACAGATTCCCTTAAAAACATAATTAAACAACAAGGGATGGTGATTTAATGGGAGAAAATCATTTTAAGATTTTAAAAGCGGAGATTTTACAAGAATTAGACACTTTAAAACAATTAACTGAAGATTGCATAACTTTTTATAAAGAAAATAAAAATAATCTTGATTCTTCATCTAATTTACGAGTTATAGGCAGTATATTACATGACTTTTACACTTGTGTTGAAAAGATGTTTCGAAATATAGCATTTAATATTGATGAAGAGCTTCCGAATGGTCCTTCATGGCATACTAACCTATTGGATCGAATGACTCTTAGTATTCCATCCGTTAGAAAAAAAGTAATCAACGATAAACTAAAAGCTAAACTCTACGATTATCTTCGTTTCCGTCATATATTTAGAAATGTATATGGATTTGATCTTAATTGGGACAAAATGAATCAATTGGTGTGTTCTATGGAAAAAGTTTATCAGGATCTTAAGAATCAAATGATGGATTTTCTCAAGTTTCTTGAAGAACTCCCTTGATAAGAACAGAAAAACTTTTAAAAAGTTTGAAATAACATAATATTTTTTATTACAAGTAGATTTCGTGATTAGAGGCTCTGGTATCGATCGGCCAATCACATTTGCTTTCATAATTGGAGTATTTACTTTAACATTAGTCTTTGTCATTTATGTTCTAATCTCTATTTTAAAACGCAATGAGAGATCATCATACACTTCTTAAGAAAAAACGCGGGGGAACTAACCGTAAAATAGATTTTAAGGACTCGATAATCGTCCCAAAGGATCTAAAACGATCAGAAATAAAAATTTATCTATATAATCAATTGGTTGTTGCCTCTGAGGAAATTGAAGTAGATCCAGACTACATAGAAAAGAAACCTAAATCATCTTGGGGGAAGTCCTTAAAGATAATTCAAGATAGGAAAGAAGAATTAATGCTCCCTTTACGCTTAATAGATAAATATAGATAGATTATTCCATTTTTTTACTTTTACAATTTAAGTCGTTGTTTGGAGTGAAGTATTGTAATGATTTTAATTTCATCATTATCTTCATTAAACTGATAAAGAATTCTATAACTTTTAAAAAGTAGCTTTCTTATTTCGTAATGCTCAAATTTAGGGACAATACTACATATTTTAGGAAACCTTTTCAGATTCTCGAGTTTTTTATAAAATCCATTTATCAATTCTTCAGCATATTTAGTTGAATTCTCTAAAAAATAGTTGTAAATGTTTCTTAATTGTCTTTTTGCCTTTTCTGAGATTTTAATTTCCATTTATTTGATATTTCCTTCATTTCTTCAAGTGAATAAGATCTTCCTTGCTTAAAGTCTTCCAACCCTTCTAAAATTTGCTTTTTAACATATAGAAAGTCAATTAATTCTTCAAAATCCTCTAATGGAGTATCTTCTGGTAGATCCTTAATAAGATTTAAAATTTTTTCTTTAATCTTACTCATAGCTATCATTATTTAAATGTCCTTTTTATCTTAATAAATTTTTCTTTTGAAATTTACTTTATTCTGTAAATAGAATTGTTTTGAAAGTTTACCAGGATTTTAAGAATCAAATAATGGATTTTCTCAAGTTTCTTGAAGAACTCCCTTGATAAGAAAAGAACAATTTCTAAACAGACGGAAATGTGCGTTTAACTTTTCTCATTTAAGAAATTAGTTGCCCATATTTGTAATGGATTGAGCAAGTGCCTTCTTGAGAAACCATGCATGGTCCGATAGGGTTAATTGGAGTACATTTTTCCCTAAAAAGCTTACATTCCTCTGGCTGTATTTTTCCCGTCATAACTAGATGACAACTACAACCAGGTGGGATATCTTGTGTGTTTTTTATTTGAATGTCAAGTTTTTCATTCGTATCATATTTGGAATATTTTTCGCGAATCTCTAACCCCCCATCAAGGATACGTCCTATCCCCCTCCAAGGAGAAGAAACAGATTCAAAAACCTCAGATATAATCTCTTGGGCTTTCACATTCCCCTCTGGTTTGACAACTCGAGAATATTCGTTCAAAGTTTCATAATTTTTGTTCAATACTTGTTTAAGCAACATCCTAATTCCCAATAAAACATCATTTGGTTCAAATCCGGCAATAACATTTGGAACTCTATAGGCATCTGAGAATATTTTGAATGGTTCTAATCCAATAATCGTAGCTACATGTCCAGGAGAAATAAATCCATCTATATTTAAGCGATCAATTCCAATTAAGAGTTCTAATGCCGCAGGGATAAGTTTATGGGCGGAAATAACAGAAAAATTATTAGGGGGATTATTTAGAATTTCGAAACCTATAGTGGGAACAGTGGTCTCAAACCCTATGGCAAAGAAAATGACCTCTTTATTTGGATTATTTTTTGCTATCTTAATTGCTTCATTTGGTCCATACACAATTCTCACATCAGCACCTCGTGCCTTTAACTCCGCTAAAGAGATGTTTGTTGCTGGTACTCGTATCATATCCCCGAAAGTGGTAATGATTGTATCTTTTCGCTTCCCAAGTTCGATCGCTTTATCTATATCCGCAGCTGGACAGACACAGACCGGACAACCTGGTCCAGAAATGATTTCGATTTGGTTTGGTAATAAAGTTCTTAATCCATATTTAGAAATAGTATGTTCATGAGTGCCACAGACATGCATTAGCTTAACTGGTCTATTAATTTTATCAACAAGATTGCGAATTGATTCTACAATATCCTTCGTGAAATTTTTATCCTTTAACAGTTTTAACCCGGGAATTTCCATAATTAATCTAAATAAATATTGATAGTATTTTTAAAAATCTTCATAACGATAAATCTAGTTAAGAAAGCACTAAGAAAATTAAAAACATTCTTATCATATTATAAAAGTAAATTTAGATTTTCCACTTGTCTTAATAATATCGTTGATTATAATTCTATAGGTATCTTGCAAAATTAGGGACGATCAGAAATTAATAAATTAACATATTCGTGGAATTGGTTCTCCTAATGGCATATCCACAAATCTTGTTCCCCCAACTAAAGTTTTTAAAAGGACTCTTTTTGGATTCTCGGTTTTAACTGTTCCTATAATTTTAGCTCCCTTCCCATTTTTTGTATCTTGGATCTTTTCTAAAATGTTTTCCACATATTCTGGATCAACAGAAAGAAGAGCTCTCCCTTCACATGCGATATTATAAGGATCCAATCCCAACATATCACTAATAGCTCTTACTTCCTTTTTTATAGGCACACTTTCCTCTTCAATCCATATACTGACATTTGATTTGTTAGCCCAATCATTTAATGCCCCTGACAGTCCTCCTCGAGTAGGATCTTTCATAGCGTGGATGGTATTTTCTTTTAAATCAGCTTCAATTACATTAAATATTTCTCTAAACGAATTTAAATCGGATTTTAAATCACTTGAAATATTTAGTCCTTCTCTTGAAGATAAGAGGGCAGTACCATGATCACCAATTGTCCCGGTAACTATTATTTTATCTCCCGGTTTTAAGTTTTTATCCTCAACTTTAATTGAACTCTCTCGAATACCAATCCCAGTTGTGGAAATAATTATTTCATTCAATGTTCCTTTAGGCATAACTTTTGTATCCCCCGCTATAATTGCTATATTTTCCTCTTTTGCTTTAGTATTAAATGAATTTACAATTTTTTCAAGCGTTTGAAATTTAAAGCCCTCTTCGATGATGTAAATAGACGTTATAGCGAGTGGTTTTGCCCCCATCATCATCAAATCGTTTATGGTTCCGTAAATACTTAAGCTACCTAAATCCCCGCCCGGAAAGAATAATGGATAAATCGTATGACCATCGGCAGAAACTACTAATTCTTTATCATAGTTCTTTAAAGGAATAGTTGCACCATCATCAAAATCCGCAACACCTATACCATTATAAATACTTTTTTTTGATATCCCCTTTGTTATAAATTCAATTAATTCTGCTTGTAAAATGCCACCCGATCCGTGAGCGATCCTTATTATATCATCCTTCTCTTTCTCTGCCATAATATGAAGAAAGCACACTTATAAAAGAATTTTTATATTAAAAGTTAGCATTAAGATAGAATTTAGTCTTTAGCTCATCATCATTTTCATTATAATAATTTGTTTTATTATAATCCAATAATTCTAAATACTATAGGAAGTATGAAAACTGTTGAAATAAATATTACAGGCATAGTACAAGGTGTGGGTTTTAGACCTTTTCTATTTAATCTAGCTCGGGAATTAAATTTAAATGGATATGTCCTAAATCGAGGAAATGCAGGTGTTAGGTTGGTTCTCCAGGGAAAACCTGAGAGGATTGAACATTTTATTAAACGATTGAAAGATGAGAAGCCTGAGATTTCTTATATAGAAAAAATCGAAACGACAGTAATTAATTCTCAGCAGAGATTTGAAGATCTTAATATAAAAAGAAGTGAAGAGGGTCGTGGAATTAGTTTAACCCTCCCTCCTGATGTTGCGATCTGCCAAAATTGTTTAAAGGATCTTAGGAATCCAAAAAAACCACGATATCATAATTATCCTTTTGTAGCATGTGCTCAATGCGGTCCAAGATTTACAACAGTCAAGTCTCTTCCTTATGACAGAGAAAGAAGCACAATGAAGGAGTTTCCTTTTTGTATAGATTGTAAACAAGAATATTCTGACTTTAAGAATCGAAGATTTCACGCTCAGACTTATGCCTGTTCTATTTGTGGTCCCTCTTATGAACTTTATGATAGTAATCATCAAATCATAAAAAAGGATTCAAGAGAAGAGATTTTAGAATATGCAGCTAGAAAAATAAATGATGGCAAAATTGTAGCTGTAAAAGGAATAGGGGGAACTCATCTAGTCTGTTTAGCTGATGAAGATAAACCGGTCTTAAAGCTTCGAAAAAAGAAAGGAAGAAGAAAATACAAACCTTTTGCCCTAATGATTCCAAATCTTAATCTTATTGAGAAATTTTTCCATATATCCCAAGAGGAAAAAAGGGTGATCAGTTCTTTTAGACGACCGATAGTTTTATTAGAAAAAAAGTCAAGTTTTGAACATTCACAGATTAGCTCTTGGATAGCTCCAGGATTGAATAATATTGGATTTATGCTCCCCTATTCTGGGATCCATTATTTACTCTTTGATTATGTAGGGCAAAAACCATTAGTATATACGAGCGGAAATGCATCAAATATGCCAATGGCTACTAAAAATGAGAACATCTTTAAACAGTTAGATCATTTAGCTGATTTCTATTTATTACATAATAGGAATATTTATCAAAGAGCGGATGACAGTGTTTTACGGTTACATGGCTCTAATAAGAAAATAATCAGAAGATCGAGGGGTTTTGTGCCGGAATATATCCCTCTTCCTTTTCAAGTTAAAATTCCAGGAGCCATTGCAACGGGTCCAGAATTAGCAGTGACAGGAGCAATCCTCAGAAGAAATAGAGTATTTCCAACTCAACATATTGGAAATACGACTAATTTGGAAACCCAAACTTTCCTTAAGAATTCCCTAAATCACATGAAAAATTTATTAAAAATTAAGGATAAGGAAATAAAATTTATTGCATGTGATGCTCATCCAAGATTTATAACCACGCGATATGCCCAAGAACTGGCTGATAACTTTCAAATACCTTTATTCCCTATCCAGCATCATTATGCGCACGTTTTAGGATTGATGGCTGAGAAAAGAATCAAAGAAAATGAGTCTATAATAGCAATCACCACGGATGGAGTTGGGTATGGAAATGATGGAAATGTTTGGGGCGGTGAAATATTGAAAGCAAAATACAATATGTATGAACGATTAGGACATTTGGAATATCAGCCTATGGTAGGGGGAGACCGTTGTACAAGATTTCCAGCTAGAATGTATGCTTCCATCTTATTACATCATCTCAAAACTAACGAAGCTAAAAAAATATTCAATAGAATAAGGCTTGAAAAGGATCTTGAATATGGGAATACCGAGTTAGATGCCTTAATTAAGCAATATGAGCAAGCAGAAGGAAACTTTCCTGCTGAGAATGTCCCGTTAACTAGTTCAACTGGAAGGATTCTAGATGCGATTTCCTATTTGCTTGGAGCATGTTCTTTAAGAACATATAGAGGGGAACCTGCAATGCGCCTTGAGGGATTAGCATCTAAGGGAAACTTTAAGAAATTAAACTTAAAGTTCAATATCTTAAAAGAAAATAGCCAAGACATTATAAAAACATCCACAGCTATCCAAAAAATAACAGATTTAATTTTTGATAGATCTCATAATAATGCCGATATTGCAAAATCATTTCATATCGAATTTGCAAACGCAATTGCTCAAGTGGCAATTAAAAATGCTGAAAAGTACAAGATAAATAAGATCGGTTTAACCGGGGGAGTTGCTTATAACTCTCTTTTTTCCAAAACAATAAAAGAGAGAGTAAAAAAAGAAGGATTTACTTTTCTAGAACATGATAATATTCCTCCAGGGGACGCTGGTGTGAGCATAGGACAACTTATTGGGGGTCTTTTTAAAGTTCCTTGATTGGTTCTTTTCCCATATAACTGAGGATGATATTATCTTATCTAAATCATAATAGAGTTATAATTTTTCAATTAACCATAAATAGACTTTAAAATGCTCTGAGAGAGGCTCCTCCTTGATAGTAATATCGTTATTGGCGGGGTGGTTCTTCGCATAATGCTTGATTTTTTTGCAAATATATTCGGGTAAGAATTTGAGATCTTGATCATAATACGTGTGAGATTTGGGGGAGTAAATCTTAATCCCGTGGATTGTTCCTAACAATTTCATATTTTATTCAGCTCCTGAAATGTTTTTAAGAAATCAGAAAAAAAGAGAAAGATTCCTAAAGTTTTTAGAGGCTCACAAAAAAAGAGGGATTTCTTATATAATTTAGGGGCAAACAATTATTCTTATACGGTCCTTAGAAAAAAAATCGAACCTCTTTATGATCTTTCAAACGAAATAAAAGAGAAATCCGTTCAAATGGTCTTTTTAAATTTAAAGAGGAGTAATCGAATCTTCATTTAATGTCTTTAACTTTCTCAAACACATTAAGGTCATAAAGCTAGTAAAGATTAATAGAAAATTTAAATTTTGTCGGGATAAAAAAGATTCATAAATTATAGAATAAATTTTACTATTAGAACAAGTACAAAAAAGATTTTTATAAGTGTACAAATATTGTATTTATTAATATAGGAAAAAAAAAGAAGCATTTCTCTATTTTTAAAGTTCTTATGCATAAAACGATTAAAGAGAAACATAAAAAAGGTTTAAAATGACTGAAGAAAATGGCCCTTCCTTCGACAAAATTATCGAGCATATAAGAGAAGAGGTTGTTGATGGACGTATTGGTCTTATCTGTTTAAATTGTATATTAACAAAGAGTCGCGTTGATGAGATTACTGATTTTATTGAAAGAAATAATATTAAGACACCCAATAAAAATGTTTTTACGCGTTTAGAATATTTAAAATATATTTGCTATCATTTTTATGTGATTTATCAAAATAATGAAAGCATTCAAGAGACTTATAGAAACCCTCTCTCTTACATAGGAAAGATGGTTTGTTCAGATAAGGATTTAAGATATTATCTTAATTCTTTGGATTTTATCGCAAAACATGATTTAATAGATGTTTTCGCGGATTTTTGCGCAGATCTTTCCATAACAGTTTACGATGCCAGGGAAATTGATGATGAGTTTGATAACGATTTATATCTAGTGAGAAGAACACCTCTATTAAGAACAGAATTAGTTTATGTAAGACCTGGACACCTATTAAATAAAAGGTCATATGAAGCTTTACTAAAGGACATAGATAATTCTAACAAATTGGCCACTTGGACTGTCTTTGTTACAACTCCTGCGGGATTAAATCGGATTGGTTATGAGAAATTAATTAGGGATATGGAAAAACATAATGTCTGGCTTTATATAATTGACCCTCTGCGAAGTTCAATTTACGGAATTACTAAAGGAAGTAAAAATAAAGATTATGATAGTGATCTTCGAGATGAATATTTCAAAAAGCTTCCAAGAGAACCTATTAGAGCACAATCACGACTTATGGAAATTTCTAAATATAAATTTGAAGAAGGAGATTCTTATAAACCTAAATATTTCGTAGAATTTGAGCTTTTATCGGAAGTAAACCATCATAAATTAGTTATCAGCCCTGAAGAAGAACCAAAATATAAAGATATTTTTACAACCCTTTTGGTAATGGAAAAAAAGGCGGGAATTCCCATTATCTCCTACACTAAAGATGAAAATAAAAAAGACGATGTTATGGTTAGTGGATTTATAAAAGCTATGAATGATTTTATCGGACAGATCGGGGGAAGTAGCTCAATGAAAGAGATCAATTATAAGGGCTTTTATGTTCAATCAGCATATGGAGAAAATATACATGTCGCGCTCTTTTTAAAAGAACCCAGTGATCAGAGCTTGAAGGAAAGATTAGCTTATTTTGTGGAATTTTTTGAAGAAAGTTATGCTGAAAAGATCGAAGAATTCGCTAAAAAAGGTGATACCATGTTGTTCGATGAGTATGAAATCATTCCAAAAGCAAGGGAAATCTTAAGCATCTAATTATTTATTTTGCTTATAGGTTTTTGAAGTTTATTTTCATTTTACTAACTTGAAAAGATACAATTAGATAAAGGTACTATAGTGAAACTATAAACCAAACCTCATTTTGGAATTTCAACATTAAGAGATCCAACAAATTTCTTAATATTTTCAAATACTATATTTTATATACTTAGCTATAAAATATTTTACTATAATGAATTCTAATGATCTTGAATCTGCCCATAAAATTATAGAAGAATTACAGGAAAAAAATGAAGGAAAATTCAGTTTAATATGTATAAAATGCCTTTTACATTACAGTAGAATTAAAGACTTAGAGGAATTTATTAAAAAGAAAGATATCCCAATTCCTTCAGAGAACTTAGAAAAAGTTGATTATTTAGCATATATCGTATCATATCTTTATGAAGAATTTAAAAATAATTCCAACCTTCAAGAATTATTTACGGATTCTATTCATTACATAGGAGACGTAATTAGTAAGGATGAAAACTTAAAACATTATCTTTCTTATTTCGATTTCTATTCCAAAGCGGATTTGATTGATGGATTCAGTGATTTCTGTGCAGATTTAGGGATAACTGTTTATAATGCACGAGAAACGGATGAATACACATTAGATCTCTATTTGGTAAGAAGAACCCCCTTTCTAAGAACCGAATCAGTTATTGTACGAACAGGATATCAATTGGATGAGGAAGAATATAAAAATATTTTTTATCATCTTAACAAAGCTTCAGAGATTTCTACATGGAACGTGTTTGTGACAACATCCTATGGAGCCCATCGAATTGGATTAAGCCGATTAATATCTGATATGAAAAAACTTGATATTTGGTTATACATAGTAGATCCCGCCCATAAGGCGATATGGGGAATAACTAAAGGAGGAAAAAATAAAGATTATGACTCAGACTTAAGAGACAAATATATCGAAAAATTACCGCATGAACCAATTAGAGCTCCTTCAAAAGTCATGAACATTTCGGACTATTATTTTAGTGAAAGTGATTCTTACAATCCTGACTCTTTTCGAATGTTTAGCTTGCTTCCAAATAGAGAGATATCAGAAGATATATTGGAACAAAGAGAAAAGGCATATCAAAACATCTTTAAAGGTATAATAGTTATAGGGGAAGAGACAGGTTTACCCCTATTTTCCCATTTTGTTGATGAGGAGAGGGTTGATAATGCTTTAGTCTCGGGTTTATTAAGTGCTATGGATAACTTTATCTCAGAAATAAGCGGGTCGACTAACATGCAAGAAATAAACTACAAAGGATTCAATGTGCAAGCTACATATGGAGAGCAAACAAAAGTTGCATTATTTCTTTCAGAATCTGCAGATAGGGCTTTAAGAGAAAGATTAGCATACTTTGTCATGCAATTTGAAAAAAGATATAAAGACGCCATAGAGAGATTCCAAAAGGATGGAGAAACATCTTTATTTGATAAGAGAAGCATTTTAAGAATGACTCAAGAAATATTAGATATATGATCGATTATTAAATTTATACAACCTTTTTATTTTATTTAATTATACCATATACCTGTCCAAGGTTATCGTTCTTCCCAATTCTTTTATTTTTTCAATACTCTTTAATGGATAATTTCCCGTAAGACAAGCCATGCATAATTGCTTATTTTTTAAATTGATTGCATCCCTTAGGTCTTCAAGTTTTTGATATAAAAGAGTATCAGCTCCAATTTTTCTACGAATCATTTCAATATAATTATCCTCTTTGGCTTGTAATTTTCCCGCGATAAGTTCATCCCTTGTTGGGAAATCTATCCCCATATAACAAGCATCAATGATGGGTGGACAACTAATTCTAACATGAACCGATTTAGCTCCCGCTTCTTTCATTAAGGAAACGATCTGCTTCATCGTTGTTCCGCGTACAAGAGAATCATCAACAAGGATAAGATTCTTATCTCTTATAACCGATTTTATCGGATTTAACTTTTCTTTTACCGCAACCTTTCTTTCTTCTTGACTTGGAAGAATAAATGTCCTATGTACAAATCTATTCTTCATTAACCCTTCCAAATAAGGGAGACTTGATTCCTTTGCATACCCTACAGCAGCACTTCGTGCTGAGTCTGGTACTGGGACAACAATAGTATCATTTTCAATATTTAGCTCTTTCAAGAAATGAAAATCTCTCCGTGCTAAGTTTCTACCCATTCGCAATCTTGCTTGGGCTACTGAGACTCCATCTATTATGGAATCTGGTCGGGCAAAATACACATATTCGAATTGACATAGAGCGGTTCTTGCGGACTTAATTATCATTTCTGAATGAATATCTTTTTGATGACTGAGATGGACAATTTCTCCCGGCCTTACATCTCTTAAGAGGGTGCCACCAACAGCATCGATGGCACACGATTCGGATGCGATAAAATAGATATTTCGCTTTTCAGTCTTGAGTTCTCCTATACAAAGTGGTTTGAATCCAAGAGGATCTCGAATACCATAAATATCCCCCTCTTTTGTTATTAAAACAAGTGAATAAGATCCATCTAAAAATTTACTAGCCATTTTTAAAATTTCGGGCCAACTTTCTGTAGCAAGAGTAAGAGAGGCTAAAAGCTGAGCAATAACCTCAGTATCAGTATTGGTAGTAAAAACTCTCCCCATATCTTCCATTCTCTTCTTAATTTCATCGTAGTTTGGAATCGTTCCATTAAAGGCGAAAGCAAACTCAATTTCATTATTCTTATAATGGAAGGGCTGCATATAATCTCGTGATGAAAATTCTTGAGAACCAGTAGTTGCGTATCTATTATGACCAATTCCGATATTTCCCCAATACTGAGAAAGCTTTTTATTATTTAACACTTTAGAAACTAATCCTTTTCGCTTATATGTATATATTTTTCCCCCAGTTTTCAATATTGATATACCTGTTGACTCTTGACCACGATGTTGCTGAGCAATCAATCCTTTATAGAGCAATTTAGATACAGAATAACCAATATCGTTACATGTAACTCCAAAGACAGCGCAGTGCTCCACGGGTTTATCTGTCTTTAATTCTTTTTTCATGATTAAATGTCAGTAGGGTTAATTAGAAAAAGACTTTCCTCTATTTACAATATAAGAAATTAATTAAAATTTTTATACCTTATTTTAATATAATATTAATAATTTGGATTGAGTGAGTGTTAAAAATAAGTTCTAAAAGAGATAAATTAGCTTTCGCCATATTAATTGGTGGAAAGTCTAAGAGGTTTGGATCAGATAAAGGATTATATCAATACAAAGATATGCCGCTAATTTCCCATCAACTTGAGGTTCTGACACATTTTGATTTTGATATCTTTGTTATTGCTCATTCTCAAAATCAAATCAGAAATTATGTAAAAAAGATTGATTATAGTAAAATTATTGCCTTTATTTTAGATGAAAATGTCTTTAAAGATTCTATTCGATCTCCTTTAATAGGTCTCTATTCAGCTTTTAAAGAGCTTAATAAACTTAATTATGAATATATTTTTGCACTTTCATGTGATATGCCCTTCATACAAGAAAGCGTTATTGAGTTAATGGTTCAAAAACTTGACGGTTATGACTGTTGCATCCCACGGTGGTCTGAGAAAGACTTTTTAGAACCATTATTTGCCATATATCCGGTTGATAAAGGGTTAAAAAAAGCAAGAGAAAATCTGGAAAAAAAAATCTTCAAATTAAGGAATCTCATTGACAAGAGTTGGAAAGTAAATTATATTTCAATTGAAGATCAGATAAAAAAAATTGATGAAAATCTCTGCACATTTTATAATATCAATAAGCAAGAGGATTTAAAACATTTAAAAGATTTATGTGTTGAATGAAAGAAGAGTTTACCTTTTTTTTGACAAGTATTTGGTTGATCGATATTTTATAACATTTTATGATAAAAATTTTATAAGAGGTAAATTAATACAAAAATATTGAAAATAAAAAGGTGATTGTATCGTGAATAAAGAATTAGCAATACTTGTATTAATAGGAGGGAAAAGTAAACGGTTTGGAAAGGATAAAGGAACAATTAATTTGAAGGGAAAACCTCTAATTTTACATCAAATTGATACATTATCTAGTTTTGATGAGGATTTATTCCTTGTTGCGAGATCTGAAGAACAAATGTTTTCTTATAAAAAGAAATACGACTTTCCAAAAGAGGTGAGCTTTATCATTGATGATCGAGAATTACTTTCGCAATCAAATTTGTTAACACCTTTATTAGGCATATATTCAGGACTCAAGAAACTTGCTAAGTTAGGTTTTAAGAAAAGTTTTATTATTAGCGGTGATATGCCTGTAATTAAACATGAAGTAATTAAACTTATAATATATCAAGGTGAAAATTTTGATTGCTGTATTCCTAAATGGAAAAATGGATATCTTGAAACCCTCTTTGCAATTTATCCTGTAAAAGAAACTTTTATTAGAGCGAGAGATATCTTGAAAAAAGATGATCATTATGGCTTAAACAAATTAATTGATGAAGAGGAATGGAAAATAAAGTATATTTCTGTAGAAGATGATATCAAGCCACTTGATGAAAACCTTATTAGCTTGACAAATGTCAATGGACCGATTGATATTGAGAAATTAACGCAAAAATATGACTAAAAAAAGCTATTTCTACTATTTTTTTCTAGCTTATTCAAAGATATCTCTAATGAAATGTCCTAATCCGCAAAATAGAATATAGAAATCGTTAAATTGGGATCAGAATTTGGACTTTCTGTCTGTGTTTGAAGTATTTGTTGTATTCTAGCAGAATTTATTTCTTTTTCTATGAGAAATGTATTTAATTCTTGTGTTAAATTCTCAATATTGCGTCCAGAAAAAATTTTACACTTAAGAGGCATATTTCTTTAATCACCTTTAAACATGTATATATTCAATCTTTATATTAAACAGCATCACTTTTATTATTTTCATCTAGAATTTTTTGTCAATAGAATAATCTTTTACTTGAAAAATGGAAAAACTAGAATTCTACATTTTTAAAGTGGATCTTTGCCACATTAAATAACACTTCCTTAGATAACTTATCCGGAGATTCATTCTTGAGATCAATATTGTATTTGTAATTCAGGTCATGGATTTCCTTTTCAAAAAAATACTTAGCTAATATAGCGGCTAGTGCAACGGGTATCTCGCTTTCTCCGTGGACTTTTTGAATGATTTCGATATTTTCTTTTTTAATTTTTCTCAATCGTAAATCTAATTTTTGAAAATCGAACTTATCAATTATAATTATTATTCTTTTTTCTGCTTGTTTCAGTTGAGTTAATACTTCTTTAATTGCAGCTGAATGAGCCCATGCAAGTAAATCATTCAAATTCTTATTTTCTTTCGTAAAATCAAAATACAATTCATTATATTTTTTGGGGTTTAGTAAAACCTTATGGAACATAAGATCATATTTATTTAGAACTTTTTTCGCGAGTTTATTTATCTGTGAAACATTCATAGTTTTACTATCTCGGATTCCTATTCTCCTGAGGTCATTAATTTGTTGCGATTCTAATGCCACAGCTACAACCACCAGTGGACCATACCATTCTCCTTTTCCTACTTCGTCTGCTCCGATGATATAACTATCCGAATTACCATCGATTAATATTTTATCCAAAATTTCAATCATTTTGGGGGTGTTTTCATAGACTAATTTTAAGGAATTATATAAGATGAAATTGAGGTTTTCTTCCTTAACTCTCAACATTTCATTTTCAGATTTTTCCTTTTTGGCTTCAAGGGACTGAATCTGGATAATTTTTTGTAGTTTTTTAGCTTCTCTTTCAGATAGCTGAATTGATCTCATTAAAAATATTTATTATGACTTCTTTTTAACTATTTCCTACAATATTGTTTGTTGCAAAAATCATGAAGTCTTAATTCAAAAAGATTAAAAAAAATAGCTTATAGATTTTATATATAAAAGTATAAGAGATATTTATAGAAAAAAACCATTCATAATCTTAATACTCATTTTAAACAATACGGATGAAAATTATGGAAGAACTTAATTGGAGTGAAATGAAAGCAAAATTAGAAAACTCTGTAAAGATACAACAAATAGAGGAGGAACTGAAAATTATAGTTAGTATAGACACTAAAAAGATTAAGGAAAATGGATTGATCACGGGCTTACTTAAAAATAAGGAACAATTGAAACGAACCATAGGAGAATATAAAAATGATGGAACTCCGATTAACTGTGAAATTGAAATAAAGAAAAAAGAAGGCAAAATAATTCTTTACTTTAAAGAAGAATCAGAATATGATAAGAGTTTAGAATTCTTAAAAGAGTTTTTCCATGGAGATATTTTAAAAACTATGCTTGAAGCGATGTTCGGGGCATTTGGAAATCATTTCCGGAATGATAATCCCATATTATAATTAAGTTCCAAAACCTTATAAAAAGAGTATCCGGTTCTTAAAATCGAATTTAGGATTTACTATAATATTTCCAGGTTAATCTTTTTCGCTTTTTCTTGATATTCAGGACATACTTTAAAATCAGGAAAATTACAAATTTCTTCTCCTTTAGGAAGTTTACATCTTCTCTCAAATGGACATTCCATGTTAATAACTTCCAGATTCCTTATTTTATCATCTGTATCTATACTCATATTAAAAACCTCAACTATTTTGTTTAATGAATAAACTGAATTTGAAATATATAAATTCTAAAGAAAGAAATATACTACAAAAACAGTTTTTCTTTAAGGTATTATATTTATTGCTTAATTTTATTTAAACTTAATTACTAATAAAAAGCAAAAAATAATACTTCTTCCTTTTAGAATGCATACTAAGTACTGTTTTTATTTTCGGATTATAATAATCATCTTTAAACATGCATTAAAACAAGTTCTTGGGGAATTAAGCTTTTAAATATTAATTCAAGTGAGTTTATTAAGCTTAAAATAAATATTTATAAAAAATAATACCAAGGAATTTAATTTAATAATTTAAAATCTAAATTTAAAGATAATCATAACGTTAAAATAAAAATATGTCAATTAAAACTCATCTTACATACGATGGAGTCATACATGGAAGGTTTCAAATTCTCCATAAAGATCATATAAAATATCTCTTAACCGGTAAAAACTATTGTAATCATCTTATCATTGGAATAACTAATCCAGACCCGTCTTTAACAAAAAAAGAACAAGCAGATCCTCATCGAAGTAAACCGATACGTAACCCGCTTACTTATTTTGAACGATACGTTGTCATCAAGGAAGCATTATTATATGAAGGGCTTACCCTAGAGGAATTCTCGATTGTTCCTTTTCCAATTAACTATCCTGATCTTATTAAAAATTATGTACCGATTGATGCCATATTTTTTCTTACCATTTATGATAAATGGGGGAAGCAAAAGAAGAAATATTTAGAATCCTTAGGTTTAAAGACTCACGTACTTTGGAAAGTTCCAAAAGATAAAAAAGGAATTAGCGCTACAACAATAAGAAATAAAATGATTAAAGATGAAAAATGGGAAAATTTAGTCCCTTTGACCACTAAAAGGTTTATGTATCAGTGGAATATCCCAGAACGCTTAAGAAAACTGGCTTCTAAAGCAGAAGATTAATAATCTTAACATTAATTACAATATGAACGATAAAATTCTTTCTTTTAACTAATTTTTATGAAGAAATAGCATTAAAAACCCCTGGTTAAACTTTTGGAGAATTAGATTTAAAAAACCATGATCTAACTTTCATAAAATAAGTTTTACACCTATCTTTATTATAAGATATAAACGCAAAGAATAAATACGATAAATATTTTTATTTTAGTAAGATATAGGGGACAAATATCTGATTAAGAGTTTCAATTATATATCTTGACGGGGTATTCTAACTTTATTTATTTGTCTTGAGTAGTTAATATATTTTTAAAAATTTATAATAAAAAATATTAGATGATTAGATATGAGTGAAAGTTATAGAAGTAAAAGAAATAGAATCCAATCTAGTAGGAAAGAGGGAAATAATTGTGAGGAAGGAGTCTGTTGTGAAAATCCCTGCATAGAAACAAGGGATGGTGATACAGTCTGTGTCAATTGTGGTATGGTTCAAGGAAGAAATATAGTTGGAAACGAAAGAAGAGCATACACAATGCAAGAAATTGAAAATAGACGTAGAACCGAACCAAGATGGCGAGGATTTGGACCAAGAACAATCCTTCCGAATGAAAAACAAGATTCTAAAGGTCATTCTTTGGGAGCTAAAAAGAAAACACTTTATTCAAGATTATCAAAAATTCAACAATCATTAGTTTCAAGCATTGAAAGAAATTTCTGGGAAGCCAAACCAAAGATGAAGATGATGGCTTCAAAATTAAATTTACCGGATCATATTCAAGAAACTGCTTGGAAGATTTATACATTAGTTGCAAAAAAGAAGTTAACAATGGGTAGAACAATTGAGGGTTTTGTAGCTGCATCTTTATATGCTGCTATTAGAGTTCATAATTCCCCAAAACTTATGGAAGAGGTCGCTGACGTTTCTGAAGCGGATCGGCATACTGTAGTTCGATCTTTAGGAATGATTATCAGAGAGGTCTTACCGGAAATAGGTTTAAAATATAACCCCATTACTGCAGAACAGCTAGTATTTCGATTTGGAACCGATTTAGGACTTTCTTTAGAAATTCAAAAACAAGCACTTAAAATGCTAGTAATGGCATCAAAAAATGGTTTACGTCGAACTGGAAAGGATCCAAAAGGTATGGCAGCGTCTGCCTTGTATTTGGCCGCCAAAAAAACAAATGATAAACGAACACAATCGGAGATTGCAGATATTGGCGGTAT
>CAZZIC010000044.1:0-25696 GCA_964653985.1 uncultured archaeon
CCATTCCCATGGTGGCAATCCCAATCAATTATTGCCACTCGTTTGAAATCTTTCTCTCTTAAAAGGTATTCTGCATCTAATGCGACATTATTGAATATACAAAATCCTGCAGCCTTAAAAGAATTAGAATGGTGTCCAGGTGGTCTCACTAAAGCAAATGCATTTTTAAAATTTCCTTCTAAAATATAATCAATAGCCTCAAAGTTGCCTCCCGCGGCAAAAAGAGCAGCTTCATAAGTATTTTCTGATACTAAGGTATCCATATCTAAACTCTGAACGTTTCCGGTAGTTTCCGAAAGATGACTTAGTTCTTTGACCTCATCAATAAGTTTGTGTTCATGAACATATTTAATTTGTTCTAAAGAAGCTTTTCTTGGTTTAATTAGTTCAAAATCCTGTTCATCCATTAGATTTTTTTCATTGATCAAATCCATGATTGCTATTAATCGCTCATGCGATTCAACATGAGTACCAATTCGATGCGTTAAATAGACCGGATCATATACTATTCCTGTTTTCATTATAATATCCTTATTTTTTTAATTTTTTAATTGAATTGAAAAAATTTTGAGTGTATTTTCAATCAATTTAGGTAGTGATTATTAAATTATTTAAATTTTAATAGCAATTTTTATAAATTCTCGGGGTTGTTCCGAGTTAAGGAAATTAGTAAAAACTTCTTCAATTTTTTCTAGTGGTTTGACTTTTGAGATAAAATTATGAGGATGGACTTTTCCATTTTTAATTAATTCGATTGAGGCTAAAATGTCATTCCTATCATGTCCTAAACATCCCTTTAACCCAATTTCTTTTGAATTTATCATAAACATAGGAAAGTCAATTGTTCCTTTATGAATCCCCTCTAATAAAATGTTCCCCCCTCTTTCTATTAAATCGATCCCCATTCTTAAAGTCTCTTGATTTCCAACACAGTCAAATATATAGGTCGGTTTTTGATTTTCCTTAAAGAATCTTTTTATTTTTATTTTGTTTGGAGGAAATGTAGCAGTTGCTCCAAACTGTTTCGCTTTTTCTCTCAAAAACTTATGGGGTTCGACAACAACAATAGATTTAGGGTCTTTAACTGAGAGGAGGGCATCTAAGAAGCATAATCCGATATTCCCTCCACCAATTATCATGATACTTTCATTTTTTTGTATACCTGATAATCTCATCCCCCTTGTTATATTTGCAAAAGATTCTATCATTATAGCTTCTTTATAGTTTAAACCTTTAGGAATATGAAATAAATATTTTTTAGGGACTTTAACAAATTCTGCAAATCCCCCATCTTGGAAAATCCCTAATCCTCCTAACTCCCCTTCACTAATATCTAATTTAACATTAATCGCACATACACGATCTCCTACTTTAAACTGAGTTATATCTTCTCCGAGCTCAACAATTTCACCAGAAAGTTCATGACCCATTACTAAGGGTGTTTGATATATTTTAGACTTATAATTTGTAATGTCGCTTCCGCAGACGCCACAATAATGAACCTTCACCAAGGCTTCTTCAGAATTTATCTCAGGTTTAGGATAGTCCTCAGTATATCTTAGTTGTTTAATATCTTCAAACACAGCGGCTCTAATATTATATCAACTCAAAAAATATCTCTTTTTTTTTGTATACTAGTGTAATTTGATTAAAAAGTATATATAATTACTTATTGAACGTTTATGAATTAAAATTTATTTTAATTCTCAGAAATAGAATAAAAGATAAGAACTTTAATTAATATGAGAATTATTAAGGAATTACGTTTTAAAAAATATGTAAGTCAATGTGAAGCGTTCTTAAGAGGGAAAAAAATTGGATCTCCAACAAGAAGAACATAAAGAAGGAGGGGGAAAGATTCGTTCATTCATTCTTGGGTTTAACGATGGTTTAATCTCTGTTTTTACATTATTGGTGGGTGTTGCCGCTGCGACTTTAAATAAACCCGATTTTTTCTACGTAGTTGTTCTAACAGGCGCCGCAGCAATGGTTTCTGGTGCGGTTTCGATGGGGCTCGGTGAATATATTTCCAGCAAATCAAAATATAAATTCCAAAAAAATGAGATTAAACGTGAGAGAGCAGAAATTAAGCTTTTTCCAGACGAAGAGAAAGAAGAAGTAAGAGAATTTTTTAAAGAATGGGGATTTGAGGGAAAACAATTAGAGAATGCTGTTGAAACAATTACATATGATCAAGATACTTGGATCGATTTTTTAATTAAAAGTGAATTGGGATTAGAAGAACCAGAAGCTCCTTGGATAGGGGGGATTATAACCTTTTTTGCCTTCATTTTAGGATCAATAACAACACTATTTCCATATTTTCTTAATTTAGGATTGGTTTCTTTGGTAATGTCCTCTATTATCTCTTTTGTAATGCTTTTTATTATTGGAGCGTTAAAAACAAAAATTACCGGAGAAAAATTTTGGAAAAGCGGATTAGAAATGGTTATAGTCGGTGCTATAGCCTTCGTGGTTTCATATAGTGTTGGAATCTGGGTTGAAATGATCATCCCCCAAGCCCCGAATGTATAATACCTTTATTTTTAATTAAATTTTTAATTTTTTAAATTTAAGTAAATGATTTAATTTCATTTGATAAAAAGTCACGATAAGAATTATTCAATCTTTTTAAAAAAGTGACTATCATGATCACATACCGGACAAGACTCTGGCTTTTCTCTTAGTTCAACGTTTCCGCATATTTTACAAACAAAAATCTCAATAGAAGGGAGATTTTTTTCCTTTCTTAATTTATTTAAAAAATTGGAAAAAAGTTTGGCATGTTCCTTTTCCGCATTTCTTGCTAAGGAGAAGGAAAGCTCGGCTACAATGAGATCTTCTTTTTTCGCATTTTTTACAAAATCTCTATACATTGTTTTAGTTTCATACGTTTCGCCTTCTATAGCATCTTCCAAGTTCCTCCTTGTATCCTTAATCGATTTTTTCAACTCCGACTCATTAACTTGTACAAAACTTTCTATGTTAACTTCTTTATTTTTTATTACGGAAAGTGCTCGAGTATGGTTTTTAATATGAATACTTTCAGCAAAGGAAACGGCTCGAAACAAGTGAGCTATCTCCTCCAATTTTTGCTTTTTTGCTTTTTCCGCATAAAGCTCATATTTTTTTTGAGCCTCAGATTCTCCTTTCAATGCTTCCTTGAGATTTTCAATAACAATTGACATACTAATAAGAATTTTTATACTTTTTAATTAAAAAATTTCTTGACTTAATGATTATTTTCCCTTAATCATCCTTAAACTTTACTTTTAAAATTAAAAATTCAGAGAAATTTATAGAAATAGAAATGAAATGATATAAAAAAGATTACAGATTGAAGTAAATTTTTGTTTTAAAAAACCTACTATTCTTCTTTTTTAGTAAATTTTATATGATTAACCTTCGGTTCATAGAGGGTTCCTTCCTTAATCAATTCTTCAAGAGCATTTTTGATAAAGTTCGCATCAAGTGACTCTTCTAATTCGAGAATTTGAATAACACTTTTCTTTTCCAAGGTCCGATACCCATTCTCTTCGAAAATTTCCTTTAGTCTCGTGACAAGTTTATCAAGTTTATTTAATTTGCTTCTTGATTGTCCCACTAAAACCCGATCCATATCAATCTTTCCGGAGGTTTCGTCATATCCAGTATCTTTTAGATAACGTTTAAAAAGTTTAATTATAGCCTCAACATCATCCTTTTCGGCCTTCTCCCTTAACGCCATTTTTGCATAAGCCTCAGTTAACCTAACTAGCGCATCGAGATTACGAGCTAATATAGAAATAATGGCATCTTCACTATCATACTCTCCTCTTAACTCTAAATAAAAATCTTTTATTCGTTCCTTAGCCTTTTGTGTAATTACTGGATGGCATGTTCTCTTCGCATGCTTTATATACTTCTTTAGAAGGTCTCCTGGAATGGGCGCGGCTTGGCTCCCTTCTTTGTCGTCCATAAGATCTTCTGGTTCGTTCATGGCAGTTTGTAAGATAAATTCTGCCATTTGGGCATCATCTGCTTTATTTGGACGGTCAACAACTACAAAAATAAGATCGAAACGGGATAATAAAGAAGGAGGGAGGCGAATGTTTTGTGTCGGAGTTTTATAAATATCATAGCGTCCTGAATGTGGGTTAGCTGCTGCAATTATTGCGGTTTCTGCTTTAAGTGTCGCTACAATACCTGCCTTTGCGATACTAACTGTCTGTTGTTCCATCGCCTCATGCAGAGCGGATCGATCTGCCGAATCCATTTTATCAAATTCGTCAATTGCTGCAATACCTCCATTGGCTAATACTATTGCACCCGCTTCGAGGTTCATCTGTCCAGTCTCGGAATCCTTTATGACAGCCGCAGTAAGTCCAACGGCCGTAGATCCTTTCCCAGAAGTATATAATCCTCTTGGTGAGAGATCTACAGAAGATTTCAAGATCTCACTCTTCCCTGTCCCAGGATCGCCAACAAACAGAATATGGATATCCCCTCGTTTGTAGCCTCCTCCGGATTTCCTTTTTCTTGTACCTCCGAACAAACTAAGAGCACAAGCCATCTTTAAATCATCTCTGCCATAAATGGTAGGAGCTAAAGAACGGGCAATTTTCTTTTGTATCATCGGTTCTTTTGATAATCTTTCTATTTCTTCTTTTTGTTCTTTACTTATATCAATAATTTCATCGCCTTTATCTTCTGGATCAATAAAATTAACTTCAATGAAGGTTTTGAATAAAGTAGAATTATTACTCCTAATTGAGGTAGCTAATACTGATTTAAAGATGCCAATAAGTTGCACTCTATCTCCTGGTTTAACATAATCAACTAGATCATATTTAAGGATTGCTTGAACAGAACGCGGGATCCTTCCAGGCGGTAAATCCTCAGGTACTTCTTGTATCGTAATACTTTGCCAATCAATAAAATCCGACTTTTTTGAAATTAGTCTAAAATCAGATTGAGCAGATGCCTTACAACTTTTATTTGGACAATTTCTTGGCCATTTAATTTTAGAAGTTATTTGTACAACTTCAAAAGTCGTTCCGCAATCAAGACATTCAAATGTTGCTTTTTTTAATTTAGGTCTTACAGTGGAGCTTCTAATGATGATCCCTTTGAAACATATAAGTTGATCAATATTTTTCGATCTTAATCCTCGAATTGGGACATTTAGGGGGCTTTTTTCATCTATAGTAGAGATTCTGACAAAATAATTATCATAAGATAATTTCCCTCCAGATTCGAATTTTAATAGATTTTTAAATGCATCAACTGCATCCTCTAAAAGTGCTTCAGGATCTTCCTTCAGCATTTCTGCGATTTTAGGATCGAAGGATAGTAAATCTTCATAAAGAACGGTTAGAGAATTTCCCCCTTTAGAATCAATGTCTTTAATTCGATCTTGATATTTATATTCACCGGGTCTTTCCTTAAAATGGCGATAAAAATCCTCAAATCTCTGAACTTTATTTATGGGCTTGTTGGGCTTAGATAATGGAGTTGTCATTAAAAGAACACCTTGAATTTATTTCAACACAATTCCAAAATTATTTTCTATTTTATATTAACTTGGGTATTAACACCTAAGTTATTAAACAGATAATATTTATTTTAAACACATTACAGCAAACTTAATAAATAAAAAGAGGGCTGAGATTTAATAAAATGTAGAATATAAAATAAAGATGAATTAAGTTTCTCTTAATTGATGAAGAGTTTCACAAATGATAGGATTCTGGGACATCTCACACCTTATTTTTAGTAGAGAAATAATACGTTTTTTAATATCTTCCTCTTCATATTTTGCGGTTTTTTGGAAGATCAAGGAAATAGATTCCTGTAATTGTATGGATCCTTCATCACTTAAATTTTTTAATAAATCAGATAATACGGTTTCTAATCCAATTTTCTCAATGATCTCAACCATTGATTTGATCATCGTTTGTCTTACCTCTTCTGAAGGATCTTCTAATAACATGAGAATTTCATCAAATACTCTTCCGATATTTTCAATTCCATAGATTCTAATTAGTTCAGAACATGCTTCTCTAACTTTTGGATCTTTACTTTTCAGATTCCTCTTAAATTTCTTGAAAGGAATATCAGAAGCATCTAATTCTTTCATTTGAGATAAAATTTTCATGGAGGCTCTTCGAACCCAGCCCTCTTCATCGTCAAATAGACTTATTAACTTCTTTATAATTGGATCCTTGTTTTCTACAGATTCTATTATTTCACCCAGACTTGAGACGGTTGCTTCTCTAACAATCCATTCCTTATCATCTAATCCTTTTTCAATTAATGTTTTAGCTATTCTATCGGTATTTTTTGAAGGGGCAATAATCCCTAAAATTTTAACACCAGTTTCTCTTATAAACGAATCTTCATCTTCTAAGAATGTAATTATTATTTCCGAATCAATTAATTCTGGAGATGTTTGAGCTATTTTAAGTAGTGATTTTGAGATTTGAATTTTAACGGAGCTCTCCTGTTCATTTAATATTTCCAATAATTTAGGTAAAATCGGTTTTAAAGATTCTGGATTACTTTGAGCAATTTTTACGATTACTTTTGAAATCTCTTTCTTGATTTCTGTATTAGACTCGTTTTCAAATATTTCAATTAGGGTTTCCAGCTCAATGAGATCAGTATATAGATCTACAATCCCTTCTAATGTCTTAATAGCATTGATTTTAATGGTTTTATTCTCAGAATCAAGTGATTTAATTAACCTTGAGATAATTTTTTTTGGTTTCTTCTTAGTAATACTGATAAGAGTTCGAGTGATGATTCCGCGGGAAATAAATCTTGAAACATCTTCTATAGAGATTAGTTTTTTAAAAATTAATTTTGGATCATCCTCAGCATGTTCTATTAGAAATTCTGAGATCTTTTGTTTAAGTTGATCATTACCAGATTTTATATGTTCCATGAAAAAATCTAAAATTCCATCCTTTTCGTAATCCCATAACCTACCTAGTAATTCTACAACATCCAGCAAAATATGAGCATCTGTTTGTGCTGTTTGACTTAATATCTCCTCTAGATCAAAAGTTCGTTTGTTTTCTCTATAATATTTCTCTAAAGCAGCAACTGAAGCACTTCTTAGATTGGGATCATCGTCATTTAATCCTTCCAATAAAGGCAATAAGGGAATATCATATTTATTAAAATCTCCAATTTTAGAAAACGCTTCAAAAATTGAAGCTCTGACTTCACTAGAAGGGTCTTTCATAAGAGGAATAATTTTCGAGATGACCGATGATTCAATGGACTCTACTCTAAGGCTTTTAATATTCTTTATCGCTGCGGCTCTAATTTCTTTATTAAAATGATCTAGCTTGTTAATTATCAAATTTGTAGATATAGAAGTAGAAGACTCAGAAATGAGATTTAACAGTTCTACTTGTACTTCGCTATTGGGATCTTCCATTAATTGATTTAGATTTAGGTCTGAAGCTAAATCTTTATTTGTTTTTATTAAACGAGATATCACTTTTAGGGCGTATAATTTCAATCGCCATTCAGGATCCTTAGTTAAATTTATAATGAGATCTTCTGGGATATCTTTTAATAGATCAATTTGTGCTGATAAAAGAGAACGAATTATTGGAACTATTTTGTCATAATTTGGATCTCTTAAGGATTCTATGATCCAAGGAATTACAGTTTCACGTGCATCTAAAGCTAATTGATTTAAGACTTTTAAACTAATTCTCCGAGCGTTTGGATGTGGATCACAAATTCCATCCATGAGAGAATTTTTAAATTTCATAGAATTTAAATCTATATCTGTCTTTAATGGAATTCTTTCAAACATCATAATCAAGGTATTTTCTGCGTGTTTTCGAATATCGGGATCCTCATATTTAATGAAATTAAAAAGCGGTATTGGATCAAAAGTCTGACCGCATTCCGTAATTTTTGATATTTTCAGATTTTTGTTAAAATCATTTTTTTGATCTATGAAATAATAGGAAGTAAAGATTATAAGGAAGATTTCCTCAATAACAGCAGCCCATGCAAACATTAAATAGTTTGAAGTAATATTATTTGTAAAGCCCCACGTATTAAAAGCTCCTGACAATTTCGGCGCATTTACAATTAAAAAATTTACGAGGACATTAAGTCCCACCGCAGCCATTAAATAAGCTGCAAAATACATATCAATCCCCCTATACTTTATTTTTCTTCCCCAGAAACGCGTGAAATAACCTACAACACCGAATAATAGCGTAACGAAGACCATCCCCGAATAAGACATGGTTGAAATTGCTAAAGATCCCGTAAAGAAAAAACTCATTGTTTGAAACATTGAAATCCATGCCCATACGAAAACGAATAGCATCATCCCAATGAGAATTCTTGGTCCAGGATCCTCAATAAATTCTTTAAAAGATCTATCAGGATCTTCAAAACCGAGAAATAATGATCTCCCCATATCAGGAACGTGAATATACGCGTTAAAGAGACCAGCAATATATCCCTTACTTCCGAAGTAAGTTAATATCATTAATGGATAAGCTAGAGACCAACTAATCCAAATCATTGAAGAAGGTAATATAAAGGAAAGAAAGAAAGGAGGTATAATGAAGACTCCAATGTATAAAGCAAAAGCAATTAACACAGATAGGAAATTATTATCGTACCTATTTATTATCTTTTCACTTAAAATTTTATGGAATACTGTTAATCCCTCATCCGATTCTTCACTTAGGGCGATAAATAGGAAATCAATTAAAGGATAGATAGTAATATAGAGCAAGCAAATAGTAAAAGGAACTAGTAAAACTAAAGGATTCAAATCGGGAGGGGGTGTTGGACTATTTTGCCAAAATTCAGGAGTATTCAGTGCAAAAATGAATGCCATCACTACAACAATCATAGATGATAGCCCGAATATTATTCCATAATTAATGCATTGAACCCTATCCTTTATCTTGAATCTTCCTTTCTTAACTAAGGCTACTTGTCGATATATAATATAGAATCCCACTAAAAATAGGGCTAAAAAGATAATTAATAAAATTATTTCAGTTATCATAATTTCTAAGAGTTTGAGTATTTTATTAAAAAATTAATACGATTATATTTGAATGTATAAGATTTTTTTATTATATAAATTAATAAGATTTGTTTTTTAAATGTAGTGAGAACATAAATGTTAAAAATTCAAGATTCTTTGAAAGATTCTCTAAAAAGAATTAATTTTATATATCAAAACCGGGAAATTTCTACGAAATGTATTAAAGACTATAAGGGAACTACAATCTCAAATGAGAGTATTGGACCTTTTAAAAAAGGTAAAAGTTATAAAGTTAAATTTTTCATAGCCGCTCCTCTTATTGAATACAATATTTTAAGCATCATATCTAAAGATAAATGTGATAATATTGACGTCCAAAGGTTGGCAGTGAATGAATTAAATGACCAACAACTTAAAGCCCCTGAAGATAGATTCTTTTTAAATAAGATCAAAGAATTTAAATCTTTTACCGAAAAAGAAGTAGAAGAAGGCAAAAAACCTAAATTAATGCTCGATAACTATATTTCCTATATGTCTAATTTAATAGACATAAGGCTACTTAAACTGTTAAAATTAGCAAAAACAGAAGTAACTCCCAATGAAGAGAGGAAATTAACCGAATCAGAGCATTTTATTATTAAATATATTTCAAACTTATTGAAAAGCTGGAGAAAATTCTTTCTTGAAAGTAAAGATTAAGATTTTAAATTAAAAGAGTAGCCTCTTAAATTGATTCTCTAAAACTAATCTCTCGTTCCCCATATTTCCTAAAATAAGTAATAATATGTTTTTGTATTTCTAACGGAGGATTTAATTTTGGTAACAAATCTAATGCTTCGCTCATCGAATAATAAGGAATTCCAAATTCTTGAATCTTTTCCTGAACACTTTTATTATCTTTTCTAAGCTCATTTCTATTGGTTAATCCAATGGTAGCCATGATTTTAATTTCAAGAGCTTTGAGGGTTTTTATTGTTTTAATTAACGAACTCCCAGTTGTTGTTACATCTTCTAGAACAATAGTCCTATCTTTAGGGATTCCCAAAAAATATCGATCTTTCGGAGCACCATGGTCTTTAGGATTCCCTCTCCCCATAGAAAAGATAAATTTTCCTTTTTGATAATCCGGTTGACTAATAGCCCATTTATATTGTGTTAAGAGGGCAATTTTGGTCGCCCCTTCAGGAACTCCATAAATACAATTCTGGTTAAGTTTTTTTTCCCTCACGAATTCAAGGATATAATCCGTTAATTTGTCAATGAGAAATACATCTTCTGCGATATTCCTCCAATTAACATACCAATAAGATTTTCTACCAGATTTTAAGGTAATAGGATCCTTGAAGAACCCAATTACATCATTTTCTATAATAAAATCAAAAAACTCTTTTCTATTCCATTTACTCATAATATTGAGCTCTATCGATTATCTCTAAATGTTAAATAATCTTTTCTTGCTTTTGCATATTCTTCAGCTGAAATCTCGCCAGCTAGGAATTTTTCTTCCTTATTTTTCATAACTTTTCTTTTTTTTGCTAATTCTTTCCTGCGTTGCTCTTTCTTAAACAAATCCAAAATATCATTAGCAAGTTCAGAAATATCTTTATTTTTATTATTAGAAAGATCTTCGAGATATGGCTTCACAGGTCTTGCCATATCTAAATTATCTTTTGCTATATCCTTAATTCTGGTAAGTGCATCAATAATTTCCTCAGATTTTTCTCCTTCTAAAACTTCAATTAACATTGGAACTGCCACATCTTCTACAACTTCATCCAAATAATCTTCGACTTCTTTTTTTACTTTTGAATCATCGTAATCATCTAATTTTGAGGACCTAATATATTCTACAAATATTAAGGGTAATTCAATTGGCCATTTTTCCATCTTCTTTTTATCAATTAATTGAACTATTCCGCCATCTTTCTTCTTAAAAAGTCTCAAATCCAATCCCCCGTAGTCAATTTTTCGGGAAGATATTTTTCGGTAAGAAATTCAAATCCATGGGAGGATAAAACTTGTATTTCTGCTTTCACCTTTAATTTTAAAGCCAGTTTAAGATCTTTTTCCCATGCTTTATTTTTCTTTACAAAATCTTCTTTTAGCATTTCGCTGGTTCTTTTGATATCCGTTTTAGTCATTGGAAGCCTTCCTTCTTTAGGTATATTATATTTATCTAAATCTCTGGTTAAAACTCCCAATAATTTTATATCTGGAGTTGCTAAAAAGGGGGATTCATAACTTAAACGTTTTGAACCCCTCATATAAACACTATGGATATAATGACCATAAGGATCACTATCTACGAGACTAAAAACAGGGAGTTTCAGTTCTTTGCTTAATCTTTTCAAAAACATCCTAACTGCCACATTACCTACTCCTTGTGCGGTTAGTATAATACATGGATAATCACGCCAGAATCTTGCTTCTGCAAGTCTCATCATAGCTGCATCTTTTTCTACAACTAGAATGAATTCTGCGTCTGATTCTATTATTTCAATATTATCCAACATAGGACTGATACTCCAACCCCCACTTCCAAGTTTCTCTAAATCAATGATATCGTTTCGATCTCGTATCCTTAATCTTCCTACACATGATCCTCGAGCAGCAGCAACAACATGAGTAGAGTTTCTCGTAGTATATAACATAGTCGCCGCATCTTCTATACTTTTATCGCTATTCTTTTGATCTTTAAATAATTTTACATCTGAATAAAAGATTTCACGCTTTGTGGCGTGCATATCTTTATTCAATAATTCATCTATTACTTCTAATACCCGCATTAATCTTGTAATATCCGCGACACTAGACAAAGAATGAAATTGTTTTTCCATAATTTGTTCGCCTAATAGTAATAGATCGCTTTCTTCATCCCAAATAATATTACTACTGGTTCTTGAAGGTAATTTAATAGTAGGCCTTCCGGTTCTATAAATCTTTCTGATAACTTCATCTATAACATCATATAACCTTTCCAGAGCGTCATTTCTGTCTAAATTATCAATTTTTATAGTTCCTTCTGGCAACTCTATATCTTCTTCAGTTTCCTCGTCGAGAGTTTTTTCTAACAATTTTCTTGTTGAACCTAATTCCCATTCTTGTTTCTTATTTTTTGTGGCCATCTTTTCTCACCTTAGTCTTTTAACTTCCAATGTTTTTTCCCTTTTTTTATTTCCATTAAAATTTCATCCTTTCTAACTAAGTCTTTTAATTTTATCTGTAAATATCTCGCATCCATCATATCTTTAATTCTCAATTTAAATATTAAGTGTTTTATTGTCTGCCAATCGTCCTTAGAAAGAGCGTTCATAACCTTATCCGTTGTTAAAACGGGCTTTCCCGTTTCTTTTTCTTTTGGAGGGGTTGGAGGTGCTTTTCTCTTCTTTTCAACACCAACATCTGTGATTTTTCTTTGAACCTGTTTCTTCCTCTCTCTTAATTTCCTTTTTGCTTCCTTTATCCTTTCCGTATCTATTTCAGGCTCTTCTTTTGGTTTTTCTCCTTCTTTTAGGACGTTTATAATTTTTTCAATAATTTCATCTTTTCTTAATCTTGATGGAATATAAATATCTTTCTTATCTGCAAAACTTTTCAATTCTTTAACGGTTAAATCATCTAAATTATTTAATTCAATCTCTTCTCCTTGAAATTCAACCGTTTCTTTTTCTTTTGAAATTACTTCTTCCTTTTCCTTTACTTCTTCCTTTTCTTCCCCTTCTTCCTTTATTTCTTTTTGGATAGTTTCAATAATTTCTGCCTTTCGTGCTCGAGAAGGAATAGATATATCCTTTTTATCTGCCAGGGAATTCAATTCTTTGACAGTTAAATCGTTTAAATTTTCTAATTCTATTTTCTCTCCTTTAAATTGGATAAGATCCCTTTTTTTCTCTCCTTCTTCTATTTCATGAGATTTCTCTTTTTTCTTTATTTTTTCCTCGACAGATTTTTCCTCATCTTCTTCCCTAATATCTTCTTGAATAGTCTCAATGATTTCTGCTTTCCTTGCCCGAGAAGCTAGATCAATATCCTCCTTATCTGCGAATGATTTCAATTCTTTAACGGTCAAATCATCTAAGTTATCTAGCTCAATTTCCTCACCTTTAAATTCAATTGCTTCTTTTTCTTCTATTTTCGCTTTTGAAACTTCCCCTTCTTGAGCCTTTTTCTTTTCAAGTTTTTCCTTTTCCTCTTCTTCTAATTCCTCTTCAGGTTCCAAGGGTTGAGGTAATAATCTTTTGTTTTCTCTTATTGAGTCTCTCATAAGCGCTTCCAATTCCTCTTGTGAGATCTCTTCCTTGTATTTACTACCTTTTTCAGCGATGCTATACAAACTTTTTACAAACTTAGGGATATATTGTTCAATAAGGTTTGCTCTTTTTTCCTTCTTGCGGATTTTGTCTCTACGATTTAAATATACCCTTAATCTTCTTCCAATTGCCTCAAGACAATATTTTATTTCATTAATTAAACTTTCATCTTCCGCTAATGCGTTTTTAGATTGCGATTTAAACATCAAATGCACATAAGGTCCTGAAACATTAATAAGAAGTTTAATTGGACCCTTGGGTAGATTGTTATCATAAGTATCTAAATTGTAATTCTTCCAATTTACTGATTGAGCTGCTTTCGTTATGGCACAATCCGCATTATCGCGCAATTTTGGAGTTCGATTCACAAATCGAGATAAAACATCGCGGGATCTTCTCGGAACTTCCAATTTGTTAGCATATGCCATAACTGCTTCTACAACATAAGCTAAACCTTTCCCACTCGTGGGATCTCGAGTTTCGGCGGCGGCAAAATCATCTTTTCGAGTAATTTTTTCTACAAAATATTCATATACTCGTTTATATTCGTCTTTAGATTCAACCTCAAAATCAGTGATAATTTCACTAACGGAATTTCTTATTTTTTCGGCAGTTACATTTTCTTGGTTCTCTATTAACATATTATTTAGTATTTTAGAGTTAACCTGAATTAGCTCCTCATTTTCTATTGAGATCTTGTCATCATCTTTTGCCTCTAATTCCCTTCTTTTGTCTTTAAGAAGCTCATTTTTAAGTTGAGTAAGTTCTTCCGCAGGAATTCCAAAATCCTCTAAATTCTCGGAAACTCTTAGGCCTAATTCTTTTATTAAGGTGTTTTCTAAAACGGTAGGCCCCACAGGTACAACCGTGTCTGTGGGAGGAGACATATATTTCACAGATTTAAAAGCTAGAAATAGAGAATTAAATTGTTCATTTGAAAGATCATTTGGTTTGGCCTCTGAGATTTGCACCTCTTCTACTAATTCTTTGTATTCCTTGACTTTTTTCTTTTCTTTTACTTCTTCTATCTCAGAATCTAATTCTTTAAAGAGTTTATTAAATTTATTTCTTATTTTATCTTTTTTATCTCTTATCTTATCGATATCATCTCTAAAACCTCGAATCTCCTTTTTGAGTTTCCTCTTCTCCTTTTTTGTGTCAGCTTTTTCTATTTTTGATTTTTTTCCTTTAATCTTGCCTTCTATTTTGTCAACTTCATCATTAAAATCATTATATTCCGAGAGTAATTCCCAATATTTGTCCTTAACATCATCGGATTTAACTTTATAAAGAATAAATTTATCACGGGGTTTATTCGAACGTCCATAAACTCGTTTTTCTATTCTTGCGAAAAAAATTTCATCTTTTTTTTTCTCAACCTTCCGAATAAACCCATTTTTCAAGATTAGAATATTTAAGTTATCTTGTAAATCTCTCTCTGCAATATCTAATATTTCTTTTGCAACATTATAGCTGATTCTTACAAAATTATCTTGTAAGAAGGCGGATAGAGTTAAATTTTCAGATTTTGCTAAAAGATCTTGTAAATCACCAATATTAGTCGAAGAAGGATGAGGCTTAGCATAAGTAGGTTCTTCTGGAAATTTTGAAACTTTTCGAGGATAAATATGCTCTTCATTATAAGGATCAATAAACACAAGGGTTATGTGGCTGTTTAATAGTGCTGTTTCTCTAATATACACATCAGAATAACCTCGAACATACTTTGAATTAAGATAATGGAGTTTTACATATGTTCCATGCAAAAAAGGTGTTTCAATATCAGTTGGAGGAATTATATACCGTTTTTTATTTTTTGAAGTTGTAAAAAATTCGGATACACTTCCATAAATCTGATTTGCTGATTTCGAGACTGTTACCACAGGTTTTCCAGTTGTATTTTGGGCATCGCTAAAGGCACTCGGTGCTCCAAACCCTTGACTTCCTCGAGTTTGTTTTAACTCCATTGATTTTGAAGAGGCTAAGTATTTTCCAAATCGCTTTAAATCGATTTTAGCCATCCCAAGACCATTATCAAAAATCTCAAACCTATAACTCATTACGTTTTTCGCACTTAGTTCACCTGTCAATACATGAGGGGCTTCATATTCCGTAATTCTAATTATAACTATAGGTTCTTTGTCAATAATATTTTCAACAGGTTGTGTCAGAGACTCCATATCTCTGATTATTGTTTTAACTTCCTCCTCTACTTCAATTTCTTTTTTATCTACTAATGCTTCAGGTAACGGAGCAGTTTCAGCTTGCTCTTCTTCATCTTCTGCTACGGAAGGTTCAATCCCGATTTCTTTCATAAGCATGTGTTTCGCTTCATCATTTAGCTTATCTGAGACATCTTCCTCTTTCTGTATAATGGACAAATTCTCCAATGAAATTTCTTGATCAAGAGTAAATTTAAGTTTGGATTCTTCTTCTTTTTTCAGTTCTTTCCATTGGAAGGATTCTATGGCATCCAAAGCATTATCTAAGAATTCAGCGACATATTGTGCATGCTTCCAATAGCCGAACTCAAATCCAACTAATTGGGTTCGCTTTCTCATGAAGCCCGCTATGGTTCCTTGTTTAATGCGTCCTTCTTCTTCGGTTGTAATTTTTATGCACTTCGATTATTATTACTTATTGATATCTATCTAATCTTATTCACTTTTTAAATATATAGGGTTTTATAAAATATTGTCGTTCTAGTAGGACTAAATAAAATGATGAATATATTCAGTTTTCTACAAGAATAGTAGAAATTCCGTTCACTTTTAAGAAAATTGAACTCTTATTTAAACTTTTTTCATAAAGTTTTTAAGAGAACGCTCAGAACAAAAAAAGTAAGGCTTAAACAATAGATCTATTTCATATTTTTTATTCGATAATTTTCTAAGGCAGTATCTATAATACGCGAGGCTACGTGTCTTTTAGTACTTTTCTCTACATGTGTAATATGTTTTTCCTTATCAATAATATATACTTCATTTTCAAAGCTTTCAAAGCCTACGTCTTCACGGCCAACATCATTTGCAACGATTAAATCTGCATTTGATCTTTTTAATCGATTGTATGCCCTATCAATTAATTCAGTTCGAGAGACATTTGTTTCTGCTTTAAAAGCAACAATAAACACCTTTTCATTAATATCCCTCGCTTTATTAATTATTTTTGGAGTCAAACTCATGTTTATTTGCAATTCTGAAAGCTCATCTGAGGATATTTTTCCCTCAACACATTCCCTAGGGGAATAATCACTAATGGCAGCTGCACAAATAAACATATCATACTCCTTACTTGTCAATTCTTTCCTGATAGTGGTAATAAAATCTTCTGTCGAGACAACATTTACGACGTTTAAATAATCTGGTGGTTCAACTAAACTTTTTCCATTTACTAATAAAACTTCTGCTCCTCTGGCTGACGCTTCTTTGGCAATTTCAATTCCCATTCTCCCTGAAGAGTTATTTGAGATAAACCTAATTTCATCAATATATTCTCTTGATGGTCCAGCAGTAACCAGAACTTTTTTCTTTTCCATATCTTTTTCGGTTATTAATAGATCTATTACTCTATCACGAATATCGTCAATTCTTGCTACCTTGGCTTTTCCTTCTGAGATTCGCGGACCAAGAATGTCTACTCCATATTTCTTTAATTTCTTAATATTTTCCTTTAAGATAGGATGTCTATACATTGATTCATGCATTCCAGGGGTAATAATAATAGGCAAGGATGTTCCAAAAGCGGTTGTGACGACTGTGGTAACGGGAGTATCGTCTATACCGTTTGCTATTTTAGAAATAGTATTTGCGGTAGCAGGGCATACTAAAATTAAATCCGCTCTTCCAACAGCTTTAGGTCTTTCTCCCGCCAGATAAACGTGTTCCACTTCGCCAGTTAATTCGGTAACGACGGGATTTCCCGTCGCCCAATGCATAAGTTCGGGAGTTAATAAATCTGTAGCACTTTTACTCATCACAGCAATTACTTCTGCGCCTAACCTCATTAACTCTCTAGCAATTATAGGTGCCGTAATTATTGCCACAGAGCCCGTTAAGCACATACAAACAGTTTTCCCCCTAAGGATTGTACCGTTAGTTTCCAAGATATCTTTACTAGGATGCCTTTTTTCTTGACCGAACATTTTATCACAGGAGTATAAACTTAATTTATTAAACAAAATATCTCATTTTTTAAATATTTGGTTGTTAAAAACAAAATGTAATTACTTGTTGGGAAATCTAATTAACCTCTTTAGAAAATTTTTCTCTTGCTTTCGTAAGTGATGGTGCATCTGGCCAATATTTTTTAATGTATTTATTGATCGCACCTCTTGAATATCTAAACTCTTTAGCAAGTTCTTTTCCAGTAAGCCCTTTAAGGATTGCTTTTTTGAGTTCTTCATTTTTAGGAATAGTCCTTTGACCGACATTCCATTCTTTTTTTAACTGTTCGATGCCTTTTCCCCAATATAAATTAATTTTATCCCTAATACAACGTCTAGTGCAATTAAATTGTTTTCCTATTTCCTTCTGAGAAAGACCTTTTTTTATGTACCTCTTTAATTCTGATTTAGAAATTTCCACCCAATTTGGGTTTTTTTCTTCGGTCCAATGGTCCGATAGTTTTTGTCTCCATTCTTTTGAAATTTCTTTCTCCTTAAGTGAGTCAGATATCTTCTTATTTAAACGGGTTCTAAAATTTTGATGTGCACCTAGCTTTTCCCTTGCCTCACTTAAAGGAGCATCCCAGAACTTATAACATTTACTATTGATTGTATCTTTATTTATACCAGTTTCCATCTCTATTTCACTTAAAGAATATCCTTTTTTTATTGCTTTTATTAAATTTGGTCTATAGTAAAAAAAATCTTTTACCTCTTTAATACCTACTTTCCATAATTCTTTGACCCAACGCTTAATTTTAGAATACGGAATGTCTAATAACTCACTAATCTCTCTTCCATTATAACCTAATGAAAAGTATTCCTCTAATTTTGATTGATATAATAATCCCTCTAAGTCTTTCTTCGGTACTACACCTAAATATTTACGAAGATCTGATAATGAGGTAAATCCCCAATATTTTTCAATTCGGTTATATATTGTACCTTCACTACAATCAAAAACATTTTCCAATTCTCCCATTGATAATCCTTCTTTAATT
Organism: uncultured archaeon; assembly: GCA_964653985.1. GTDB lineage: Archaea > Asgardarchaeota > Lokiarchaeia > Sigyniarchaeales > SOKP01 > CAZZIC01. Next base: position 18,496 of record CAZZIC010000044.1, read on the forward strand.
TTCTTTTTTAACTCTGATTTTGAAATTTCTATGAGATCTTCAGATTGTCTTGCTGATTCAAAATTAATATTCCATGCATTTTTTAACTCAGTTATAGAATTGAACCCCCAATTCTTATATATCACCTTGTAAAACTTACCTCTTCCCAATCTCATACGATGTAAAATGTCTTCTAGATTTAATCCTTTAATAAGAAGATCTTTTAACCTTGATATATTAACATCCCTATAATAAGGATTTCCTTCACCGCTAAATCTTTCTGATCGTGCATTCATTATAAGTTCTTTAGTTTTCTCAAGAATCCCTAATTTTTCTCTAATACCATCTATTTAACAGCCCCAATAAGACTGACATCGACTGTCTATAGTTTTTTCACATACATCTAATATTTCGGCAATCTCTGATTTGGTTAAACCTTTTTTAATAAGATTCTTTAATCTTTCTTGCGAAATATCAATACGCTGATAATCCTCCCCTCCTTCTGTCATATTGTATCCAAATTTCGTTCCATAATCATAAATATATGTTTTGTAATTTTTAATATGAAAACGTTCTCTTTTGTTTAATTTTGATTTATGGATATTATCCTCGATGAGTTGTACCTTAAATTTCTTCTTGATTATACTCCTGAGATCCATATCATCTATATTTCTATTTGTCGACTCTATGTAATCACTAATAGATTTTCTCATTGCATTATATAAATATGTGTCTATATCTCTCAAATTCAAGCAAACTGTTAGCTCTTTCAAGGGAAGATGAATTAACGTTTTTGTCCTAAAGATTTAAATAATAATAGAGATATCTTTAATTAATCTTAATTCAAGAGACAATAAACTAGATTGAAATGAAACTTATTCAATATTACTGAATTTGTAGGGGAATTATCACTTTATGATACTAATTATGAAATTGGACAATATGTTAAAGAATCAGGGGAAAATGATGACCTAAATAAGAGAATAAACATTTTACCATTTTTGATTATTATTTCTATTGTGGTAATAAGTTTCTTTTTGACATTTATTGTTATAAGACGAAAATTAATAGATTTGGAACGACAAAAGAAAAGAAGACGCAGAAAAAGAAGATAAAATGTCAGCTGCTGAGATGTTCTTAAAAGTCTGGATCAGAAAATTAAAGTATAATAAAAAAAAAAATCTTGTTCTATTTTTATTTATGCTTTTACCCTTGATTCTACTAATTGGGACAGCAACAAATTTTTATATTACTTATACAAAGGGATTTTATGAATTTCATGATCGATATATTGGAGCAGATATACGTGTTTTAAAATATTCAAATGAAACAAAATTTAGTTATTTTAATAAGACTTTAACTGAGCGACTCCAAGGAACTCCCTACAAAGGCTCAGTTTCATACACTCATTTTTATATCGATGCGGAATGCCAACGAAATCTTACAGTTTCGTATAAAAATGAGATAAAGAAAACTTTTTTTAATCAAACACCTAACTTTAATGGATATAACTTTTCAAATAGTAAAATTAAATATTTTTTTCTCAACAAGTCCATTAACTTAACTTCGGGAAGATTGCCAAGGATTGAAAATGAAACAATAATGCCCCTTAGGTTGAGGTATTATTATAATCTCACCTTAAATTCAGAATTAAATTTTAGTTTAAAAAAAAATAGGACTTTTACCTTTAAGGTCGTGGGATTTTTTGAAAATATTGGGCATCCTAGATATTATAAACATTATTTAAAAGGAGATTTTATATTTTTTGTAAATGACCATTTTATGGAGCAAAAAATTGGAGATTTCGAAAGAATTATCTATCAAATTTATCTTGATTATCGTCAGATGGATATATTTAATCAAAATTCCCTAATAGCAGATATCTCTGATGTTGAATTTAAAGTCAAAAGAATTTTCAAGGATCGTGATAGTCCCTCTGTTGACGTATTTTCTTCAAAATCTCAATTTTATAGAGGAAGTTGGGAATATGATCAATTTCAATTGGAAACACTATCACATTTAATCCAACTTCTATTTCCTATCTTTATTTTAATTGGAATTTTTAATCTTAATTTATCTAACTATTTATCCAAAATGGAGACGAAATCATGGAAAAAAATAAAAATGTATAAATCTCCGACCTATCTAAAGAGACAATTTTCTTTTGAATTGATGATGGAAAATATAATATGTTTTGCATTTGCACTTCCTTTAGGAATAGGACTTTATTGCTTTGTTGATCCTTCCTGCATGCAAAGTCCGATCCCATATGTAATTCCAATATATATTTGGATAACAATAATCATATTTGATTTTATATTCTATTTAATTCTCTTAGTAACTACTTTACCAAAAACTTTAATCAATTTATCAATTGAAACTAATAGTAGATTCAAAAGATTCACCTTTTTTAAAAGTAAAAGAAAATTATTAATCGCCGTTATAATTTTTATTTTCCTTTTTCCAATTTTCTCATCAGTTTTTCATTTCATTTTAGACTTTTATAATAGTCCCTTATTATATGCAATTCCTTACATTACGGAGGATATTTCTAAAATAATTAAAACATTTCATATTTTTTTCTTGTTAGTCTTATTAATTCTCCTAGGATCAGGATTAATTATAAAAGGTATAACATTAATAAGCTCCAGACTACTGAAAGGATTTAAGGGAGTATTGGTAAAAAAATTAAATTTGCTTAAAGGTTTTTATTCTTTCAACAAAAAAATAATTATTACCAGTATTCTTTTTATTATGCTTGGGATTGGTTTTATTAATTATTATCAGACTCTTAGATACAATCGTATTCAAAATGATGAACTAAAAATTTCAGTAAATATTGGTTCAGATTTTAAAATTCATGAAAGATTCAAGGGTGGGGAATATTTTTCTATAAATTATTCGGCTTACTTTAAAGATGAAAAATATTCTATAGCATATTCTATCTCAGGAAAGTTAGAAGACCATTCTTTTCCTTATCCAGAATATTACACAATGGTGTCGATTAATCCAGATAATTATTATACATGTTTAAATGATCAATCTAAAAATCTTCTTAATCCATCATTTCTCTCTTTAATCGAAAATCTATCTTCAAATGAGATTCTATTACCTTCATATTTTCAAATAAAACATGATCTTAAGATTGGAGATTCTATAAAATTTCTTCCTCAAAATATAAGTCTCTACAAGAATTCTCGAGAGGTAAAATTTGTTGATAGCTATGCTAAAGTATTAACAATAAGAGGATTTTTTAACCACTTTCCTGGAATATATGAGGACGATAGATTATTTTGGACATTACCTGATTCTCCCGATCTTTCCAGTGGGGAGGATAATAGAGCATTAATGGTTACTAACTCACTATTTAATCTCTCTTTTGAGTTTCCAGATCTTGAAACCCAAAAGATAGTACTAATAAAATCGACGAATAAAACGGAAAGTATAATAAGAAATTTTATCCATGGAGTATCTATACCACACTATGATCCTATTGTTATTTCATTAAAAGAAGAATTATTTATTTTACATAAAGATACCAAATATTTATCTGAATCATTGTTAAGTATATATACGTTCTTTATTATCGTTCTTATGGCTATGAATAGCTTATGTATTATTCGTTTTGTAAATGAAAATGATGAAAATTGGATTAATTTCCAACTTTGGGGGGTTAAAAGCAGAGAAGTAAGAATTGTAATGTTTGGGAGTATAATTAGCTTATTTATAACTGCTTTTCTGCTGGGTTTTTTAGGTGTTATTAATGGACTCTTTATTCATTTTATAGAATCAATGAGGGAGTTAGATCAAAATTACTCATATCCTATTTCCCTATCATTGTCTCCGTCGTTATTGCGATTTAATTTGATTTATTTAATTGGTTCAATTCTTATAATTTTACTTTACTCTTTTAAATTTACTAACATAACAATTTCTTATACAAAAATAAAAAGATATTATATAGAATAAATTAAAATTTGATAATAATTAATAATTATGATTGAAAATCTCAAAGAAAAAGAGAAAAAGTTTTTGGAATGTGAAGACATCGTAAAGATTTATTCTGAAGGGGCTGTCTCTGTTCCAGCCTTAAGAGGTGTCTCATATACATTTGAAAGCGGTAAAATTTATGTAATTTTTGGCCCTTCTGGCAGCGGAAAGACAACTTTACTAAGTATTTTGGGAGGACTTTTAACCCCTTCTGCGGGGCTGGTTAATTACAATGATGAAGTTAAAATCACCAAGGAATCAAAAGATCTGTTTGATTATAGGATCCAGAACGTGTCCTTTATATTTCAAGAGCCTATCTTTGTTCCTTTTTTAAAGACAATAGAAAATCTGAAATTTGTAAATCGAAATTATTCTAAAGAAGAATTGGAAGAAAAGATTGGAGAAATTCTTATCCGTACAGGGTTAGATCACCGAAAGAATTCCTACCCTTATCAGCTAAGTGGGGGAGAAAAACAACGGCTCTCAATATCGTTAGCCTTACTTTTAAATTGTAATTTATGGTTATGCGATGAACCCACTGGAACCTTAGATACAGAAAATAAAAAAAATATTTTAAAATTATTGAAAGAGATAGTCTCTACTGATAGATCTAAGATAATGATTATCGTTACTCATGACCCGATCTTTCAAGAGATTGCAGATAAAATTTTAATCTTGAAAGATGGAATAATACAAACTGAAATTGACAAGGATGAATTTGACGATTTTTCAGAAGATAATATTATGTATAAGTCATTTAGCGAAGATTTAGAGAAAAAAGTTAGATCGAAAAATATAAGGAATTTATTGAATAAATTAAAAGATGAATTGGATAAGGAATGAAATCATTCAACAATCTTTCTCTTAACAAATGAAATTTTTAGAATTATGATATTTTAATACAGCAAAATAACTTTTTAAATAATTTAGAAAAATAAATAATGTCTTTCAAAACTTGGCTAAAGAAGATTAGCTTTTCAAAAAGAAAGTATTTTCTTTCACTATTCTTTATGGTGTTACCGGTTATTTTATTGGTTGGGATAAGTATTAACTTCTTTAATCTATATTATGATTCCTTTGAGAATTTTCACGAGCAATATGTCGATTCGGATTTTGAGGTACGTGTTACTTCTAACTTTACCAATTTTAAGGAATTGAATTCAGACCTTAGTGAAAAACTCCAAGATACCCCTTATAGAGGATACATTGCTGAGATACCCGATGTCACAGCTAGAAACTTAACCATAAATCCTCCTAATAGAAAAACTCCGGAATTTTATAATCAAAGTGTTCAATTGAGTGTCTTAAATTTTTCTGGAAGTGATATAAAAAATTTCTTTTTTAACAAGACTATTAGATTAACAAAGGGGAGATTACCGAAAGATAAAAATGAAACCCTTGTTCATTCAAATATTCAAAAGTTGCTGAATCTTTCATATGGAAATAAGGTTAGTCTCCGCTTAACTGATGGAACATCTCAAAACGCAACTATAACAGGGTTTTATAAGCCGCTTAATAAATCTCAGTACACCAAATATTCTATAAATACCGATTTTATTTTCTTCTTCAATGATTTTCAAATTAATACTACTTTTCCTAACGCTTCTTTCATTGATTACCATTTGTACCTTCACCATGATCAGATGGATATCCTTAATTTTAATCTATACTTATCAGAAATCGCTGATATCGAGTCTAAAATACAGAAAATATTTTCTAATTACACACTAGCTCAAGTAGAAATTACCTCTTCTGCACAATATTTCCAATCCGGAAATTCAATTTTTTATCAATATCAAGGACAAATATATGAAGATTTAATTTATCTATTGGCTCCGCTCTTAGTGATTTTCATTATATTTAGTTATCTGTATTCAGAATTTAGTATGAAGGTAGAAGAGGATTCATGGAGAATACTTCATATGTTTAAATCCTTGAGTTATATAAAACGCCAATTATTCCTTGAAGTATTGTTAAATAATCTCCTTGCATTCGGTCTTGCTCTACCGCTTGGAATAGGGCTCAATATTCTTATTAGAATCGCATTCATCCAACCTACTGGATCTATTTTTGAAATACATATGCCGTTGTATTTTCTTTTATTCAGTTCTTTTATTAATCTATTTTATTTAACAATTAACTATGTTTTTTCATTAAGAAAAATCCCGAGAGAAATGGAATTTAATAAGAATCAAAATAGGAACAGCACTCAATCTAAATCCAAAAATTCAATAAGGAGATTGATCAAAACGGGATTATTATTCCTTGTTATCTTACCTCTTGTAATTATCCTAATTTATTATGGTGAATTTTCTTTTTATAACCCAATAATCGGTGCTCTTTCTACTCAACTTGAAAATCTCTTTTCGCTAATTCAATCTTTTTATGTAATTATTCTTCTCATCGCTATTCTTTTTATCACTCCAGGTTTAATAATCAAATTTTTTCCTGTCTTAACGAAAATTGTACTCAGAAAAATAGACGTTAAAAAGGTGAAGTTGCTAAAGCATTTTTTTATTCAAAACAAAAGACTCGTAATTATTTTTATAGCAATTATATCTATAGGAAGTAGTTTTATAAATTTTTATCATTTTGAAAGAATAAATCAAAGTAAACAAAAAGAATTGGAAACTTATTTGAAAGTGGGATCAGATTTTAAACTCTATGAACCTTACTTGGAAGGGAAAATTAAGAGATATAATTATTCTAGGGTTTTTAATAACTCTCAATATTGTATTACTCAATCATTATCGGGACAGATACAAAATTCTTCAATTATTTTTCCTGATGTTTTAACTACGATAACGTTCAATCCACAACATTATTTTTCGACCCTAAACAATGTCTCCAAGAGGATTATTGATAAAGAACTTCTTACAAGAATTGAAACATTGAAGGAAAATGAAACACTGATTCCTTATTATCTGAATTTGAGATATGGAATTAAAGAAGGAGATTTATTGACGTTTCATCCACAAAATACTACCCTTTATGAGGACACTTCCGAAGTTCGGTTTGTTGATAACTATGAAATTAAATTTCGTGTTAAGGGCTTTTTTAATTTTTTACCGGGATTCGATCAGGATAACCATCTTTTTGATACACTTCACACTTATTCAGAGGGAGGACTCATCATCACCAGTTCCAAATTTAACTACTCCTTATCCTTTCCCAACTTAGAAGTTCGAAATACTGTTTTAATGAAAAAAATTAGCGGAATAGATGATAAAAC
>CAZZIC010000045.1:0-25258 GCA_964653985.1 uncultured archaeon
CGAACCTGTTCACGGATCCGCCCCCGATATTGCTGGAAAAAAAATCGCAAATCCTATTGGAACAATCTTGAGTATAAAGCTAATGATGGAAGAGTCTTTTGATCAAAAGGAAATTGGTCAAGAAATTGAAAAGGCCGTAGAAAAAGCTTTGCAAGAAGGAAGGACGGTCGATATTAAACAAGAGGGAATAAAAACATTCTCCACAGAGGAAATGGGAGATAAGATCGCTGAATTTTTAAAGAATGAGTTAAAGCAATAATTTTTTTAGATATAATATGTAATATAAAGATCTTGAGATTTCTTTTTATAAATTAATCTAACTCTTAAATAGAATTCCTATTTTAGCTTTTATTTACTAATTTTTTTAATTGACAGTTCATAACTCTACTTCAATTTTTTCTAAATTATTTCAGAAGCTGCTTTTTTAAGCCGGTTCATAACCGCTAAACCTTCTTTTTTATATGTTATCCCTTCAACCAATATAATTTCAGCCCCTTTGTTGTCTAAAGCCCGTAATGAAGAAAATAATTCATGAGCCACCAGCTTAGTATCGACATCTTGTTTTTTTGCTTTTTCGGAGGGTGTGAGATTAATGATAAAAGTATCCGGATCTTTTTTTAGGGTTTCACCTAATTCAATCCTATTGTGTGTATGAATAAAGCCAATTTTTCTTCCTTGATCTTTAAATTTTTTCCATAAAGTTTCGAGGATCTCATTCATTATATCTACAGGTTTCTCTATTAGGATAACATATGCATTAGGAGAATAATGTTTATACTTTAATCCCGGAGTACTGGGTTTTTGAAGTAATTTCTCAGCAGCGGGATCCTTTTCGATTTGGTGTTCAATTAATTTCAAATCTGGAAGGATTTGATTTAATTCTTCATAATTTAATCCGCCAGGACGTAATAGTAATGGAGGATTCCTGTTCACATCAATGACAGTAGATTCTACTCCCAATTCACATTTACCTCCGTCAATGATTAATGGAATTTTACCGTGTAGATCATGATAAACATGATCGGCAGTAGTGGGACTCGGGCGCCCTGAAAGATTCGCACTCGGTGCAGCAATGGGAATATTAACTAGATTTATTAATCTGTGTGCGATTTTATGAGATGGCATTCGAATTGCAACGGTTGATAATCCCGCTGTGATGATATCGAGTACGTAAGAACTTTTTTTAAATAGGATGGTCAAGGGTCCGGGCCAAAACTTTTTACAAAGGAACTCAACTTTTTGGGGAATTTCTTTGACTAACTTTTCTAGCATTTCAAAATTTGATATATGTACAATTAAAGGATTATCTGCAGGTCGATTTTTAGCTTCAAATATTTTAGAAATCGCTTTTGGATGATTAATTAGCCCTCCTAATCCATATACTGTTTCAGTAGGAAATCCCACAATTTCACCTTTTTTTAATAATTCAATCGCTAGGCGAAAATCGTCATCCGTCATATGTTCAGGATTGATCTTTTTTATTTTCGTGTGCATCCTTTAAATATACTCCATTCCTAAAAGGAATCAAAAAATATGAAATTCGGGCTAATAGCTAATTTCGGATTGGATTAAATTTAGCATAACTGCGAGTTGGTCAAATAGCTCAAGTCTATATTCATCCCCAAGCTTGAAAAACATTAATGAAACCATTTTTTTCTCAAGATATTGGTTAATATCAAATTCCTCCAGTAGTTCAGACCAATCTGCCTTTTCAGACTCTCGAATACCAATTAATGCAACTTTCCTTTCTTCTAAAGTGTTTATGATTTCAATAACGATTTCCCTCCATTTCCCTTCTATATGTTCCTTGTTTCTCGCATCGAATAAAGCAATTACCGCATCACTTCCCGAAACATCAAGATCCTCATATGTCTCTGCTCTGAGTTCTAACCCATTTGAATATGTATAAATCTTGTTTTCTTCATCGATTTCTCTTTTGCAACCGCATAATTCATTCACCTCGTTTAAAATCTGAAGTGGGGGGTTCCAATATAAATTTCGAGTGATTATTGAAATCCGAAGGTTTTCCTTGGACTCTAATATTAAGTTTAATATTTCCATTAATTCATTTTTTAAATTCTCTTCTTCTTTTTTCTTGCTCTTGGTTATATAATGGAAACTAATTAAGCTAAAAGCATCCTCTATGTTATCTCCTGTTAATGCACTTGTTTCGATATAAGAAATATTGGAAATTCCTTGTTCGGAAATCTTACTGGTCATCTCAACACCATCTTGATAATCAATAACTCTTTGATCACTTAAGTCAGTTTTATTCCCCACAATTATAATTGGAATATCACTAATATGCAAGAAATCTTTTAACTCTGCATACCATACTGGAATGTGTTCGAATGATTCTCGATTGGTAACGTCATAGACGATGAACGCTGCTTGTGCTCCAGTATAATAAGATCTTCTAAAGCGTTTAAAAAAACTTTGTGCTCCGATATCCCAGATAGAGAATTTAATATCATTGTTATAGAATTTATAATCATGAGTTAAAATGTTTAATCCGATTGTCGCTCTGTAATCGTAAGAAAATTTCCCCTCCACAAACTGTCTTATGATTGAGGTCTTCCCGACCTCATGATCTCCTGTAACGATGGTTTTGAACCGATAAATCCCTCCTTTATCCAACCTCATCTGGTATATTTGTTCTTTCAACTTTTTAGCTTTCTCTGCTTCATATTGAAAGTTAGGGATCGCCACTTCGATTTTATCTTCTGGATCAGAATAAATGATGCGGGATGCTTTCTCTGCTAAAAAGTAGGCATACGGTGAGATTTTATCTATGGATGCCATATTATCCAAGACTAAACTGAGTGTAGTTTTCTCATCAATGGAAATAAACAAAAGAAGATGGTCTTGGGTATCAAATGAGGCGGTTCCAAATTGTTGGAACGCGAATTCATGCCTAATCCTTTCCAATACGGGATTCACTACAGTTGTCAAGACTGAAACGAGTTCCATGTCAATATCCTCCCGCTTCTTACCGGCTATGATGAATCCATCAGTATCGGATACAATAATCGCTTCGGTGTCGTCTTGAATCTCAAAAAAATTATCGAATAAACTTTCAAAGACAGATGATATATTTTTAGACAAAAATTTTCACTTAAATGACTTAGTTGCTCTGTAATTAAAATATAACATAAATAAATAAAACAATAATTACATTATTAACTTACATTATTAAATTATTACCTTCAAGATTATTATAATTTAAATTGCATCTTAAAATAATTTAAGTAATAAGGAAAATACAATATGCCTCCCTCATCATGTATCATTTGTCATATGAAGATTAATGACAATCAAGAGGTTGATAGTTGCCCGAATGATCATCAAGTTCATAAAGAATGCCTTCAAGAGTGGTTAGTTCACTCGTCTAATTGCCCTCTCTGCAATGAAAAGTATTCGAAGGAAGTAATGGACAAATATAAAGGTTTTCTTCAGAAGAAGAAAGAAAAGGAAGAGAAGGAGTTAGAGGAGCAAATTAAAAAAGAAACTATAGAAAAAATTAAAGAAGTGAATGAAAAAATCCTTTTTAAGAAATTTATATCTTCCATTGAAAAAATGGCTAATGAGGGCAATTTTGAACATGCTCTAGAAATATTAGAGGCTTTTCCTAATAAAAACTTAACAAGTTATAAAGGGCAGCACATCACGTTTCTTTTAGGAAAAACTAATTATTTACGTGAAAGATACGACTTAGCTATAAATCATTTATTTAAATTAGTTAAGGAGAAATATGACTATCCAGATGCTTTCCTTTACCTTGGAAAAGCCTATGAAGAGTTAGGGCTTGAAGAAAAAGCACAATGGGCTTATGAAAGAGTCAAAAAGTAAAAATATTTTTCTATGTGATCAATTATGACAGAATTGTCTAAAGCACAAATCGAAGTTATTGATCAAATTAGGAAGATTTATGACTATTTTTCAGGTTTCGAAAGAGCAACTGAATTAATCCCTGAAGTGAGAACAAACATTTCATATGCATTAAAAGATGCTCAAGATAAGCAAGATGTGGCAGCTATAGAAGGACGGATAACCGTAGTGAATGATCTTCCCTACGCTTGTGGAGACATCAAATTCGGAGTTTCTGATCATACGGCAAGATTAATCCTAACAGCTAAACAATATGGTAAGTCGATAAATTGTGTAATGAATTTACGATATAAACCAGATTTCATTAGAAAACTTCAATCGAAAAGTAACCTCTATCTATTAGAGATTGAAAGAGAAAAACAGCCGAAAGATATAAAGAGCAAGGAGCAATCCACCATGCAATGGTTGATTAAGCAAAGTATTCAAAAAAAGGGGAAGATTCCTGACATTATTTGGGATAAAGGAGCAATTGGAAAAGAACCAATGATGAGACTATTTGCTAAAAATGCTGATAATATGATTGATAAACTTGGAATTATATTTAAAATACTTTTTTAAGCTACTTTAGGAATCTACACAGTTTTTTTATTGAGTTTGATCTCGTTTTAACTTTTTCGGAGGTTTTTTCATCTTTTTTTCAATAGCATTTTTCAGCATTTTAATTGCACAGAACTCACCACACATACTGCACACATCTATATCCTCTTTTTCTTTACAACCTCTATAATGCACTTTTTCAGCGGTCTCGGGATCAATCGCTAAGCTTATCATTTCTTTCCAATTTAAATCTTTTCTTGCTTTATCCATTTGGTAATCACGTTTTGCCGCTTTTTCTCCATATCGTGAGATGTTTACTGCATGAGCAGCAATCTTAGAAGCGATAACTCCACGTTTTACTTCTTCTTTATTAGGAAGTCCTAAATGTTCAGAGGGAGTCACATAGCATAAATAATCGGCTCCTGCCAGTCCTGCTAAAGTTCCTCCGATCGCACTAACAATTTCATCATATCCAGGTGCGATATCAGTAACTAAAGGTCCTAAGACATAAAATGGGGCTCCATTACATAATGACTTTTGTAATTTTATATTTCTTTCAATTTCATGAGCGGGTATATGCCCGGGACCTTCAACCATTACTTGTACATTCTTTTCCCACGCCCTTTTGACGAGTTTAGATATTTCAAGAAGCTCTTGAATTTGAGCATAATCCGTTGAATCATATATTCCCCCTGGTCGCATCCCATCTCCTAAAGATAATGTGAAATCATATTCTTGAGCCATTTCAAGTAGATAGTCAAAATTTTTATTAAAGGGATTTTCTTTCTCATTATAAAGAATCCAAGAAGCATGAAAGGTACCCCCTCTTGATACTACTCCCATCATGCGAGGATGTTCTACAAGATATTCCACTAGATCTCGAGTTATTCCTGCATGCACAGTAAAGAAATCAACCCCTTCTCTTGCTTGTTCTTCCACAACGCCAAAAAGGTCATTCTCATCCATGTGAATGATGGCACCTTTTTGTTCAATGGCTCTTAAAGCGGATTGATAAATCGGCACAGTACCTAAAGGGATATTAGTCTCTTCGATAATTTTATGGCGTATTTTTTTAACATCCTTTTCAGTAATCCCAGTACTTAAATCCATCAAGGTATCTGCTCCGTATTCAACAGCAATTTTAGCTTTTTCTAATTCATTGGTTATATCACATTCTTTTTTACTGGAGCCAATATTGGCATTTATTTTTACTAAAAGACCCTCTCCGATTCCGATTGGAGATTTTAACTTTCTCCTATTAGAGTTTGGAATGATGATCCGTCCATTGGCAATTCCTCGACGTACAAATTCTGGATTGAGATCTTCCATTTTTGCAACAGCTTCCATTTTTTCTGTGATCTCCCCGTCTCTTGCTCGTTTCATTAAAGTTGGCAAATCTAACTAATACACTTCCTTTATTTATTTACTTTATTTCAATGGTGAATAATGTTATTAATAATATAATGTTTATTTCTAATTGAAAATAAAAATACATCATTTCTTTTCAAAAAAATCGACCTTAAAAACCTAATTTCAGCTCTTTAAGGAGTTTTATGAGAGAATCAGTTAGTGTATACTCTTTTAGATTATCAATATCTACAAATCTGGCTTCCAAAGCATCATCTTGAGCAATAGGTTTCTTATTCGGATCTTCCTCTATTTGTTCAACAAAATAGTTTAAGAGCACATAGTGATATTTTATTCTTCCTTTCTCATCATGAACAATTTTATCAATTATTCCCGCCAATTTTTTTACCTTTACTTTGATACCCGTTTCCTCTTCCATTTCCCTTTCTGCTCCTACTCTTGTCTTTTCTCCTACTTTAAGATGCCCCCCTGGGATAGACCACATTCCCGCATCGGGATTATATTTTCGCTTCACTAAAAGAAGGGCATTATTTCGGATTAAAAGGGTACCTACACCTATGTGAGGATATTTGGGAAATGCTCTCGAACCATATAAATTTAGCTTCTCTTCTTTCATTTTTTGGATAAAGGTTTTTGAGTAAGATAAATTAAACTACTAATTATTTTATGGAGTATAAAATCAACTCTTATGATAGGGGATAAAGGATAATTCCAAAAAAATGTTTTTTAAGTTTTAGAGGGGAATTCAAATTTAGCTCGTTAGGGGTTTTAATAGTACTTTAATTTTTAAAATACCTTTCTTTTTCTAAATTATGGATAAAAATAAAATAGTTCTTATCGGTGCTGGTAGTTTACAGTTTGGACTCGGTTCTGCGGGATCCATTCTAAATAGTGATGTTTTAAAGGGCTCTACCATCTGCTTACATGATATCGATGCTAAAAATCTCGAATTAGCTGCAAAAGCATGTGGATCGGCAATAGAAGAGAGAGATCTCGAATTTCACTTGGAATCAACAACAGAAAGAAAAACAGCTCTTAAAGATGCAACTTTTATTGTAAATTCGATTGAGGTCTCCCCACGGTTTGAGCTTTGGGATCAAGATCTACATATTCCTCATTGGTTTGGTAATAAACAAGTCTTCGGAGAAAATGGAGGACCTGGAGGTTTATTTCATGCTTTAAGAATTACTCCCCCAATCCTTGAGATTTGTGAAGATATTACAAAAATTTGTCCTAATGCGTTATTCATTAACTTCTCTAATCCTATGAGTAGAATTTGTTTAGCCATTAAGCGAAAGTTTCCAGAATTAAAATTTGTTGGACTGTGTCATGAACTCTTGAATTTTGCCATTCATTTTGAAAGAATCTTAGATACCGAGCTGTCAAATTTAGATATTATCGCGGGAGGATTAAACCATTTTGGTGTGTTATTGGATTTAAAATATAAAAAATCCGGAAAAGATGCATATGAAGATTTACGAAAAAAAGCACCTCAATATTTAGATAATCTAGAAATGCTTGATGTTAGTTTAAATAAGTTTATATTGGAGAATTATGGTTATATTCCTTATACTACTGACTCTCATTTTGGAGAATACATTCAATGGGCTTGGGAAGTTGCAGATATTTCTGGAATACGTGATTTTCGAGAAACTTACAGAACTGCCATCGCTTATGAGGGGAAAAAAATTAAACGCTTGATTAAGAAAGGGAAAGGAGCTCGATTGGTGAAACCAGACAATGAACGAGCAATTCCAATAATTGAAGGAATCCTTACAGACTCAAATCATACTGAATTATCGGTTAATCTCCCAAATGAGGGAATTATTACAAATCTCCCCCAAGATCTTGTTATAGAGTGCCCAGCAAAAGTAACTAAGGAGGGCCTTAAACCAATAACTCTTGGAGATTATCCTAGAGGATTGGCTGCACTTCTTAGAAACCAAGCTTCCGTTCAAGATTTAGCTGTTGAAGCGATCCTAAATGGTTCCAAGGAATTAGCTCTTCAAGCACTTTTAGCAGACCCTGGAGTTAATAACGCGACTAAGGCGAAAGAAATCCTCAACGAATTCTTAGACGTTCAAGGCAAATATTTAAACTTGGAGTAATATTAGTTGTATAATTAATCAGGTGAATCGCATTGGTAAGACCGTGGTATTGGCCGGAGAAAGGGCAACCAAATCGTACCAATCCATTTGATTGGATTGTCAAAGGAAAAATCGCTGCCTCTTGGTGGCCAGATCCCTATATGTTTGATTTATTCAGAAGAGAGGGAATTAAAGTAATCGTAAACTGTTCTGAATTTGATAATCGTTCTGATGTTCCGGATGATTTCAAATATTACCATTTTAATATCCCCGATT
Source organism: uncultured archaeon (assembly GCA_964653985.1). Classification (GTDB taxonomy): domain Archaea; phylum Asgardarchaeota; class Lokiarchaeia; order Sigyniarchaeales; family SOKP01; genus CAZZIC01. The sequence continues at coordinate 8,157 of CAZZIC010000045.1, forward strand.
ACGGAGTTCCGACCGAAACCCAGATCGAAAAATTCTTACAAATCACAAAAAAACATGAAGATAAAGGGCAATCTATTGTAGTCCATTGTGTGGCAGGATGTGGAAGAACAGGACAAATGTTAGTGGCATATGCGGCTCATAATGGTCTTATTTCCAATCATGAAGATCCCGTTAGATGGATTCGAAGCAAAAGAAAATGTTGTCTTGAAACTGAAGAACAAAAAGAATTTGCAAGGAAGATAACGAAAAAATTTCAATAATAATAAATGTTACAATTTTTATTGTTTATCTATATACTAATTTAAATTAAATTTTTTTGAGAACATATCTTTATGGAAAAACAAGATCTCATTCAAATGATTCTGGATAATTTAGTTGTGTTTAAACTCGCTCTTCCTCCTCACATCGAATCAAATTCTGCTCTACGTGATTATTTAAAGAAACTTGATGAAAATGCTCTTAATAGTATCGCCAGCTTCAATAAGATCCTTTTAAAATATTTTTTAGATTTTGCAGAGAAAAAGAATCCAGATGAGCTGAAAGAAACTCTTCAGAAAATGAGTAAGATTTCTGAAATGATTAGCCCAATGGGCAATTTAGGATATCTTGGAGCAGATCAGATAAATAAAATTTTACAAGACCTAAATAACCTAAAATTAAGTGAAATCACAGAAGAAAAGATTAGCGTAATGGCGGATAAGCAATTAGAGCAAGAAATAGGAGGAAATCTTTATAATAATTCACGAACTCTTGAAAACCAAATCTCTTCCGCACGGTATTATCTCTCGAACATTGGGTACCGTAAAAATGAAATTGATCAGAAAATAGAACAGGCAAAAGAGAATCCTTCTAAAATTGATGAGCTATTTAGTCTTCCGCCTAAAGAGATTTATAATGTGCCTCCAGAATTGGATTCTAATCAATCAAGAAGTAGTTCGGCAGTTTCGTCTCCTGGTAATGAATCCCCCTCTGAAGATATTTCTCAAGACATAATTTCACAACGTATTCAAGCGATTCATCAAGATATCTCCGATGAGAGATCTCAGAAAGTAGAAGAGATTCTTAATGATATCAAGGACTACGCGAAGGATAAAATGAATCAGAATTACGAAAAAGCATTCAGCCAAATGCATCCCGATCGTTTACGTAAGGCTTATAAAATGCTGAAAGATGCTAAAAGAAAATCCGAAAGGTTTGATTTACTTTTAGATTGGTTTATGTCTAGCTTGCTCCTATCCAAAATAGAATTAAAAGTTGAACATTGGCAAGTAAGTTCTTCCACATCACATGGTAATGCTGGAGTCTACACGGCTGGAATGGATTTCTCACGTTATGATAATATAATTAGGGATTTTTCCGATTCCAAGCTTAAAAAAGTGGTAAATATCAGCATGCGTATCCTAAAAAATCCAACCAAAAAGAAAATACAAAAGTTAGGTCAAGATCTCATCGCCGAAACTGGTTTTGATGAGCATCTATATTTTACTGACTAATTCTTATATATTCTGGACCACTTTCTTCTCGAAAAATTTAAAGTGGAAAAAATTCGAGGTATTTTCTCCAATATAGAAAAATAAGCTAAATAAGTCATTCCGGATAATATTATTATGATAAGGATGATTTCACAAGAAAAGGCTGAAGAAAAACTCCTGAAAGCATATCGTTTTTTCGAATTAGGAGGAGTTATGGGAGAGAAAATTAATAAAATTAATATAAGTTTTAAAGAGATTGAAGATCCGAAATATAGATCCCATGAATGGTTTGTCCAAGAAAAAGAACTCACCGTTAGAGTCAGAGATCAAAATTTAAAGTCAGCGACATATTATCTGATTGGGAGAATGGCAAAGTATGTTATAAAGAATGATGAGAAGTTATTGGTGAGAAACCCAGCAATACGTTCTTTAATGGTAAGTGCCCATGCATTTTTATCTTTACTTTTCATGTTACTTTTCAAATTGACGATAGGACTATTAGGATTAATCCCAGTGGCCATCCTTGCGATTGTATCTTTTCCATATTTTTGGTATAAGAAAAATGAATCTGATGAAATACACTATGAGGTAGTTAGGAAAAAATTAAGAGAATCTGGACTAATTGAAACTGAGGAAGAGATGAAACTAGTATTTGATACAAATAACTATAAGGTAAAAAGTGATATCCGAAGATATTTGAACTTGATTATAGTTGAAACGTTTTATATTCTGTTTTTAATCGTTTTATCTTTTTCTAATTTCTAATCTAAAAAAATCCGGACTACTTGAAAGGAAAGCTTAGATGAATTTAGTATTTAAAATTTAAAACCAATAATTATGGAAAAAAAATTAAGAATTATTTTAATCTAACGGTAGTTGAAGTTTTTTATATTCTATTTCCTATTGTATTGTTATTTTCTGATCTTTAAATACTTAGAATGATAAATATAGATTATTATTTGATAGTATTTAATTCACTAAAGAAATAATCTTTATCTTCCTTCTTTTCTATTTTTTCTCCCGCTTTTTTAGCTAAATTGAGATACTTTTCTTTATTTTTTTTATCTCCATTTACTGAAAAGGCTCTAGCCATTGCTTCATATGCGAATGCAATATCAAAATCTCCGATATTATTTTCTTTACAAATATCGATACATCTTTTTGCGTGATAATGAGCCGGTTCAAATCTCTTTAAGGTGGAGTAAACTCTTGAAATTTGCCATTCACCTCTTTCATTGTTAATTGGTTGATTGAGTTGTCCCCAATGAAATCGAGACGCATGAGCCGCATGTATCATTTTATCTCTCTCTTCTTGGGTCATATCTTCCTTATCTAAAAAATCCCAAGTTAAATTAAAATATTCAATACCCATTTTTTTATGCTTTTCTTGTTCTTCTGTTAAATTTTCTTTAGTCATTTTTACAAATCACTATTTTTGATATTTAGGAAAACTATAGTAAAACCATTTTGATTATAAGGTTATGAAATTTAAAATACTTAATAAGATTTATTAACCGATTTCCCCCTTATGATTGTTTCTACAACCTCAATTTCCTTAATTTTTTTCTTATTAATCTCTAAAGGATCTTGATCCAAGATAACCATATCTGCAAATTTCCCGGGAGTTAATGTTCCCTTCAAATGCTCTTCAAAGGCAGCATAAGCTGCATTTATTGTGTAGGTTTTCAAAGCTTCCCACATGGTAATACATTCTTGAGGCTCAAATCCATTTCGTGTGACCAACGCACTTAGTCCTTTAATCACATCTGGAATCTCAACAGGACAGTCAGAACCAGAACAAACGACGATTCCGTTATCTACTAACCTTTTAATGGGATAGGTGTATTTACAACGCTCTTTCCCTAATCTTTTTTCCAGCCAAGAATATTCTGAATTAATAAATTGAGGTTGAAAGGAAACAATTAATCCAAGTTCTTTGATATCTTTAATAACATCTTCTCTTAACATAGAGGCATGCTCAATTCGATGGCGATGGTCTTCTCTTGGATTTTGTGTTAATATTTTTTTATAGAGATTGGTAACTTCTCTGTTAGCTCGATCACCAATGGCATGAATAGCGATCTGAAATCTACTATTATGTGCTTCTTCCATTTTTTTGTATAATTTATCTATACTTTCGACAATAAACCCCTGTTTATCAGGTTGATCTTCAAATGGTTCAAACATAGCAGCTGTGGCACCTCCAAATGATCCGTCAGAAAATAGTTTTAACCCTCCAAGTTTAATTTTCGTTTTTCCCCCTTTCTTGAAGACTTCTTCATTTTTCACTTTACTGAGTTTTTTAGGGGTGTTGGTAAACAAAAAACTGTAAATATCCTGCATAAATTCTTTTCCAGTGAGCTTCAAAAGTTCCATCTCATTTTCTCCAAAATTAAGGATTCCAGACTCCTTGTCTAACTGGATCATCCCATGGATTGAAGTAATCCCTTTTTGGGCAAGATTTTGACATGTTTCATTTATCATAGTTGAAAGGTTCTTATTTTTAGGTGGTTTAATCAAAGGAGCAATCAACCCTATTGCATTTTCCGAAATAATACCCGTAAGTTCTCCTTTCTCATTTTTCCTTACTTCAGCGCCTTCTATTGCTTTAATTTTTTTTTCTATTTCTATAATTCTCAAAGTTTTTGAATTTGCTACTCCTATATGACCATCATATCTTAGTATGAAAACTGGATGAGTAGGACATGCTTTATCTAAATCCCAACGAGTAGGAAGTTTTGGATTTATGAAATTTTCTTCGTTTAACCTCAACCCTAAAATTAACTCGTTAGTCTCTTTATCTTTCGATGATTCTTTAACCGTATATAGCAATTCCTCTAAGCTTTGAATATCAAAAAGATCGAGACTGTTTAAATAAAACATATATCCAAATGGATGGATATGAGAATCAATAAACCCAGGTAGTAATGTTTTGCCGTTTAAATTTATGTCAATACTATTTTTTTTATGCTTAATCTTGATCTCTTTTAATTTTCCGCGATCAATAATTTTTTCTCCTTCGATAACTAAAGCCTCTACATAAGGCATCTCTTCTTCCATTGTAATAATCGAACCACCGAAAAAGATCCTTTTCTTTTCATTCAATGCGATTTTAAAACCTCTAATTATAGAATTTTACTTGAAATGACTGTGTAAAGTAGTTCAAATTTTTGAAAATTTTTAAATATATCTCTGTGATTGTTAGATTTGTCTTAATGATAAATTTTTAGCTTTGCTCTTCAATTATTTTGAGATAGATATAAAAACCAAATTGTTAAAAGCCTAAAAATAAGAATAGATTAAGAATAATAATATTCCATTTTTTGGTTGATAAGTTCGATGTATGAATTTATGATTAATTTAAGGATTAATAGTCTAACTCTAAATGGTCCATATTTCTCAACCCAATAAGTTTTAGTAAATAATATTTATTTTAAAATTAGATGTATTTAAAGATTATATGGGGCGAATAATAATAAATTTAGTTAGGTTAAGATATTATCCTAAAGAAAAATCTGTTAATAAAAAAATTAAAAATAAAATTTTAGTTCATTAAATTAGACGAATATTGCTTTACTAAATACTCAATCTTTTCTGTGTTTAGATCTTCTTTATCTAATTCTGGGCACATATGCTCCAAATGATAAAGTAATTCTTCTAATCCCTCTTCAGCCTCTCGTATGTTGACACTTTCAGAATCATCTAATACAATAGATCCCAGTAAATGGGGAGATCTTTTGAAGATTATGATATTATCTTCAATTTTGAGCTGATTTAATTCCTTTTTAAATGATTCTTGTACAAAGCTGCAGATTGCAGAAAAAAGCCCTCCCTTCAACACATCCTCCGATGACGTGGAAGTAAGCGGCGTTCCACCTCGATCGAATACAGTAAGAGCTTTCGGATAAAATCTTTTGGATAATTGTTCCCCGGTTAATTTATAATAGATTTTCATGAATCCATTAACTATTCCAAAACCAGTCTTACATGAGACAGGTATTACTTCAAAAGAGTCTAACTTATTTAATTCTAAGCTATTCATGATTTCCTCAATTGAAGCTACTGGATCTAAATCATATTTATTTGCAAAAATAATCAAGGGGGTACCCTCTAATTGATCTACAAATTTCCATAATTCCTCCTTTGCTTCATCAAATCTTTCAGAAGCGTGTGCATCGAGCATAAAGATAACGCACTCTGCATCTTGAATCTCTCCTAACCATAAACTCCTAAAATCTCGCTGTCCTCCAAGATCAATAATATTCATCCTGATGTCTTGCACTTCCATAGTACTTTGTTCCTTACCCATGGTAGGAGTGTGCTCTTGGAATGTACCTGTTTTTAGGAAAGATACCATCGTCGTCTTACCAGCATTGTCTAACCCACAGATAACAACTTTCTTATCCTTTGTAAAAATTTTTTTCAATATTTTTTTAATTCCCATTTACTAAACCTCCGATTAAATTCTTCAAGTAACTTTTCCGATCATTGTAAGTAAAAGACAAATGATCGTTAAAAAAATGTAGGAATTCATGATAATTTACGTTATTATATAACAAAACAATTCCTCATTTCTTTTTAATTACCATCTTACTAATCCAAGCTCCTTTGACTTTTTGGTCCTCTTCTTCACTCACTAACACATATTTATCTAAATATCCTCCGGTACCGAGCATCAATACAAACAATGAAATAATTTGAAAAATCGCTTCAATGAATGAATTTAGAAATTGAAACCCCATTCCTAGTACGAGGATAAACAGTCCTAATGAGAAGATATATCCATTATTATTTCGCTTCCCTTGTATGATCAAAAATATGCTGCTGGAAACCCCAGAAATTAGCGTAAAAAGTAACATTGGTAAAACAGAATTCACTAGGAATAATGCCATAAAAACATAGAAACCTGCTACAATAGGAAGAGTGTAGAACTTTTTCGCATCCAGCAAATAAACTAAAAATTCTAACTCAAAAGCTCCGATAAATATCAGAAACAAGTTATTTCTTGTTAAACGTGCCCCCAACAATAGCGGAGATTGGAATCCTGCCATTATATCTATAATATAAGAGATTTGAAATAATAAGATAAAAACCCAAATTATTATATTCAATCTATTTAGAGATTCCTTATACTTTTTATAAATTTGCCATTGAGGTATAGTTGAGAGACCTAGAAAAGCCAAATTAAGGATCAAATTTAAGAGCCACATTTAATATCCTTCACTCTCCTTGTATGGTTTGAATCGACCTAATGACAGCATTATTCCAAATCCTAAATAAATGAATACTGTGATCTGATCTATGTACCCTGATGATAATAATGAAACAAATGCCAAGGTGAAAAATATCCCTAATCCTAAGGATCCATTGTCTTTCAACCTAAATGCCGTTATATACAAGAAAGCGATGGAAATTACTCCAGAACCATAAATGTATGGCATTAGAAATGCATAAAATCCCGAATAGAGATATAAAAGATACATGCCAACGATTATAAACGTTGGTAAGTAATAGAACAATTTCCAGCGATTTGTAATTGCGATCATAGTTAAAGCAAATGTGATCATTATGGAGAGAGAAATATTATATAACCCAAAATAATCCGCATCTTTTCCTAAAATCTCCTCCGCATATGGTAATTCACTAGTTGGTGGAAGGGTCTGAAACAGAAATTCAAATAATGACATCAATGAAAAGCCTAAAAAGATAAAGAAAATACAGAGCCGGATAGGATTAAAGTAATTATTTTTTTTGAATTCTCTCAGAAATCGAAAACCAACAATCGCCGTCATAATTGTTAATATTATAAGAGAAAGAACATTACCCGTCTGTTCAATATAAAATAAAACGCTGTTTTGTGTCATTTAAAAAAAACTCCCTTTAATTTTTCTGTTTTTATTTGTATCTAAATTTTTTCTTAATTCTTCGAACATCTTTGAAAGACCTATAGTTTTTCCGTCTATTTGAATGTCCTCTTCGTTCTTAATTCCCTCATATATTATTTTTTGATTGCTCGTAAGAGTTTTTTCGCTCAAGAGATCTTTTTCTTCCAAATCCTTAATTAGATCTTTTAATAAGGTTTCATAAACTTCTTCCTCTGCCTTTTTATCGATTAAAAGGGATATGGAAAATAAATCCGGTCTTTTTTCTAGATTTTCTCCTACTTTAAAGATATATGAAAGGATCTTGGCTTTTTCATACTTATTTTTAAACGTATCTCCCTCTTTTGAGCCAATAGGGAAACACTTTAATATTAAAGCCTTTGCTTCATTTTCAGATATTTCAAAATGAGGATAAGTAGCAATTATTTCGAGTGATGAATCTTCGTGTCCCCCTAGCTTACAGACTATCGATCTTTGCGACTCCATGCTTTTTTACACAAAATATAGGTCTTTATATTATTAGATAAAAATTGTTATAAAAATATTATAGAGAAGAAGTTATTCTGTTCGGATATATCGAAATAATAAATTCTCTGTAGAATCTTAACAATTTAGTATAAAATCAACTACTTAAAAAATTAAAATAATAATTTTGTCAGGTTACATTTTTGAATTCGGCTATTTATTTATCGAATCTCGAAAAAATTCTACTTTTTCGTGCTAATTATCACGTAAGAAAAACAACATAAACTTATTAGATTAACACCTTTTATTAAAAATATAAGGATATATTAATATTTCATGTGTTTTAAATTGACTATGAGTTTATATAAAACAGTCACATCAAGACTTGGGGGATTTAAAGATGCAAATCCCGAAATTTTAACTTCTTACCCTCCACTTGATAAGGATCTAAAAAATTCCGATGAATTACTCTTAAAATGTTTACCTATGGGATGTAGTGAAGGGGCTTTGATTGAAAGTAAATACAAAAAAACTAATCTCATCTCATATGTATTCAAGATTGAAAAAACCGGGGAAAGGGATGATTTACTTTCATTTTCAATCCTTTTAAATAAGGGGATGAAACCTGAGATATATAAATTAGTATTAAAAAGATTTATTGATAAACTAAATGAAAATGGACTTCTCCAAGAAGACCTATTCATTGATTACCGAGATAAAATCTATAAAAGTTTCAATGAAGAAACAAATCTTAAAATTGAAAATACGATTATACCATTGTCTAATCTCTTTAGAGAGACTAAGGCTGAATTCCAAAAGAACAAACCTAAATTAAAAGGGAGTTTTCTATAAATGGCGGAAAATATTCTAATCCTTTCTTTAGAATTTATTGGTAACTTCTTAGGATTAATCATATTTCCTTTGATTATTATAATTTCGGCAAGGAAAATTTGGCAAGAGTATAAAGAAAATGGAGGACTAAATTATATCCGTCTAATTCTAATGTGTATATTTACTATTTTTTATATTTTGCAAATTCTAGAAACATTGTATGAAAATTCTCCATTTCGCCCTATATTTGAAGAATATTCTATCTGGGCACCATCCCTATTTGAGTTTTCAATCAGAATCATGTTAATTGGGGCTCTGGCCTCTTTTGCTATTGGTTTGGTGACTTACGCTAATCAGTGGGACATATTTTTTTACACTCCAATTTTTATCTATGGGGGGATGCTTTTATTGCATTTTTTAACAGGATTTACATTACTCTTTCCAATCTACATAATAGCTGCTGCCCTAATAGGATTAATTTTTTTGTATTATACAGGATTTAATATAAAAGATAATGGTTCTTTAGGGATAGCTATCTTATTTACATTTCAATTGGGATCAATCATTTTAACAAATATTTTTATAACCGAGATGTTAAACATAATAAGCTTTATATTCGCACTGATTCTCGGTTTGGGATATTTTAAACCGTTTGAGGAGGAGATGTAGAAGATTACACCTTGGTATTTATATCTCATAGAGATCATAATAATTGCCATCTCTGTGGTAAGTTTAGTAGCTTCAATAGAAAGTTGGAGGAAAAGCCGAATAAATTTGAATTTGTTTTTGATCTTAATATTGAGTATTCTCGTTTTTAGCTCTCTAAGACAATTTTTGTTTATTTCTGGTGTGGTAGGTAATATTTATTTTGGAGAAAATCTCTCAATATTAACAATTGTTACTATAATCTTAGAAATTGTTCCCATGCAGTTTCTTTTTTATCTTAAAAATTGGAGAAAATTTTATACCTTCCCCGGGATTTTTGGGTTTTACATTTCTTTAGCATTCTTTTTAGCAGAAAATGAAATCATTTATCTGATTTTGCTTGTAATTGTAGGATTTGTATTATTTTTGATTCTTCTAATTGATGGAATCAGAGCCCAAAACGGAGTATCAATCTCAATTTCTTTAATATTTATTTATGGTTTGGCATACTTTCCGGGAATTTTCACCCTATTAAGTGGAATCATGAGATTAATCTCTGTAATAGCCATTGCTTTGGGTGTTTTTGGATTCTACGAGACCTATATTTTAGTAGATAAAGAAGTAGAAAAGAAGGTAAAAAATACGTGGATAGCGAAAATGGCTGGAGAGGAACAATAAATTTTAATGAATTTACCTCATTCTTTATAGCTTACTTAGAAGCTTTCATTTTTATATTGGATGAGAATAAGAATTAAAATATGCTTATTAGAACGCAACATATTTCATTTTTTCCCGATGAAAATTATGACAAATAGTCATATTTCGTCTCATAATAACGTAATTTCCAAATAATAATTAAAATAAAAATCAGTTTTTCAAAACCTATATATAAGAATATTATTTGAATTCTTAATCAGATTCAAAGCAATACTAAATTGATAAATTATGGGAATTAAAAATATCTTAAATAGGATTCTAAGTAAAGAAAAGAAAATCGTTATCGCCGGATTGGATAACGCAGGAAAGACAACGATGGTTTCATTCCTCCAAACAGGAACTTTCATTGAGCATACTCCAACCATGGGAAAGGAACAAACAACCATAGAAGTGCAAGGGGTTCGAATGGAACTTGTAGATATGGGAGGACAGCGAGATTTTCGTTCTCTTTGGAGAGGTGAAATGAAAGATGCTTCATTTGTTATCTTTATGGTAGATGCTACGGATAAGGCACGTCTTCATGAAGCTAAAGAGGAACTTTGGAAGCTTTCTTCATTAATAGAGGATAAACCATTGATAGTGCTAGCAAATAAATATGATAAATCAAATGTAGCACCAATTGGAGAAATAATTCAAGCTCTCGACTTGCAAGAATTATCTTCATTTGAAATTATTCCTGTCTCCTGTAAAACGGGTTTTGGAATTGTAAAGGCTTTTCGAAAAATATATTATAGAATGACGGGAAAACAATTGACAAAAAAAATGAAACCGAAAGCTCTCACCATCTTTGATAAAGGCGGTGTACCTTTAACATCAACATCCTATGATGATGTATTAAAAGGAGGGCTTTTTTCAGCAATCTGTAGCTTTGTTAGAGAATCCTTCAAAAAGGAGTTAAATCAGTTAAAGCTCGAGGGAAACACCATTATTTTCAAGAGATCAGATAATCTTATGGGATCAATAGTCGTCGATGATGGTGAAAACGTTAGTATAAATGAAGCAGAAGAAGGTTTAGAAGAGCTTCTCAACCATTTAGAGCATATGTGCCCCGAACTGGAAAAAGAAGATCTTGACCAAGAGAAGTTGAAATTCTTGGTAGAACAATACGCTACAAACCTACTTGAATAATTTTCTAATACTTCTCCTTTATATTCTATTTACTGGATTTATCTGTATTATTTTTGTTCTATTTGAGAAAATATCATTTTAACATAGCTTTAAAAAATCTTCCGCCTAACGATATCTTCGTTAACGTGGAAAGTTTTGCGAATAATTTTTCTCCAACGTATCTGTCATTAGAGATGCTATGGTTGGCGAGGTCATGATTAATGTGAGCCTCCCATAGATATTTTCTAACCGTTTTGTTTTCTGTTAATAATTCCACATAATCATTCCAAAGTGACCTTACATAGGACCCATCACTATAAAAAAGATATTCTGAAGCATCTCCGTTTCTAAAATAATTACTTAATAAAATCCTTTCAATTTCTTTATCATAGAAGTTGAGATTAGATCTTGAATACTCCTTTCCTTCTTTTACTAACTCTTTTATAAGATTGGAAGCGACTTCAGCAGAAACTAACCCGCAAAGCATACCTTCATAAAAGAAGGAGGTTACTAACCCTGCTGCTTCTCCCAAAACTAATACTCTATCATCAGAGAATTGAGATATTGGATGTTTAGATACTTTATCGATAACAATAGAATGTTCATCTCTAGTCAAACCCTTAAGAAAGGGTTGAATTCTTTTGTAATTATTTAGAATTCTATCCATTTTATCTACGAATTCTGCTTCAGAATCTTGATTATCCCCCAAGAATCCAACAAATATTCTTCCTTTACCTCGATTAATAAAAAAAGGACCATTCTTGGAAATATTTGGATTAATATGAAAACAATATTGAAAATCGAAGTTTTCTTGGAGCTGTTTTTCATTTCCGTATAGATGCATACAGATTCCTTTATAACTATCAGGAGTCTCGAAGCCCAAAGATCTTTGTAGATCAAATCCTTTTGATCCAGTAGCCAACGCTAGGAGTTTAGCCCTATAAGTTTCTCCCCTATTATTTTTTAATTCAATATGGTCTTTAAATCTATTAATTGATGTGATTTTTTCATTGGATCTAAAAATTCCCCCATTATCTTCAAAATTTTTTATGAACGCATGTATTAAATTTTCTGTATGACAAACCTTTCCAAGAGGCTTTCCAAATTCCTCTCCCGAAATAATTCCATTTTTATCATCTCCCATATAGTTAGCCGATTTATATAAAAGGGGAAAAATTGTGTCATCATTCCAAAATGTTTCTTCAATATAAGGGTGATTATGTTCGGCAAATATATTAGTTCTAGTGGGAATTCGGGAATTATAATCTTTAGCTTCTATGAGTAAAGTTTTTGTGGTGCTACTGATTTTGGATGCAAAACTTGCTCCCGAAATACCTGCTCCTATTATAGCTATATCATACATATTCAATAATTAAAGATTAAGTATAAAAAAAGGTTTACCATAGAGAAAATATGATATGATATATTATTTTATAAAAATTCTTAAAAATATGGCTAAATAAGGTTTTTTATCTTCTTACTAACCTTGTCCAAATTTATTTGGCACATTCCCAAGGGTACAGATTTATCGAAAAGAAGTACGATGAGGAAATTTTCTGATTTCCAGGAGATTTGAACGATTCTGGAAAAAACCTTCTGCTGATTACTCAATTGATAGTACATTTCCGGTAAATGCATCGCACCAGTCATAAATCGAATTTCCAGCTCTTTTAGAGATCGTACGAGGATTTTATTAGGAAGGGAAGAATAAATAATATTGCCCTTTGTAGAAAGCATCGCCGCTCCGAGGATCTCATTTTCAAATATTAAATTTTTAAACATCTTTATTACTTTTTCGTATAAATCTTTGCTGTCATAGATTTCATCTTCCCCCGAAATTATTGAATCTACTTTTTTTGCGAACTCCTCATTGTCAATTTGCTGATAGTCCTTTAACTCAGAAAGATCCTCAAATATATCGAAAAACTCTTCTATTATTCTTGATAGGCAATTTGTAGCGAATAATAAACTTACCGTAGAGTCTGCAAAGAGCACAAATATGAAATCTTTTTTGACTTCAAAAACAAACCTCAAATCACTCATCTCGAGTATCTCTAGATCCTTATAGATAACCTTTTCAGAAAATGTCAATATCGATGAAAAAAACGGACTAATGAGATTTATTTCAAATTCAAATTCATCTGTAAAATCCTTATTGTAAATGCAAGCTCCAGAACGCTTGAGAACAAAAAGTGAATGAATTCGAATTGTGACCAACTCTTAAGTTTGTTTTTATAAAATTTTAAAATACTACCTCTTATCAGAGATAGTTAAAGAAATTAATTCTTAAAAATTTATTTTAATTAATAAAATGAGGAGTTAAGCAAATTATTGAATTTTCTTAGTAACTATTTATAAAAAAAGATAAAAAGATGAATTTTAAATTGTATACAATCGATAATTATAAATATATGTGATTGTATATATAAAATAATGAGATGGATTTTAGATGCTTGTACATTGATTTATCTAGTAAAAACTAATCTCTTAGAAGATCTCATTTCTCTTGAAAAATATCAATTAATAATTGATACTAGTGTATATCAAGAGGTCATTATTGACGGAAAAGCAAATAATTATAGTGATGCTTATAAAGCGGAAAAGATTCTGAAGAAATTTAAAATCCCTATAATTTCTATTGATGTAAAAGATGATCTAAACTTATTTCGAGATGCTGGAGAGACGAGTTGTTATATCCTAGCAAAAGAGGACGGAGTTTGTATTACCTCTGATATTCGTGCGTATCGAAAGATTCATAATAAAGGGCAAAAAGTAATCCGATTAGATTCATTTTATTTTCAAAAATTTAAAGAAGGACTCTTAACTGAACATAGATTTATCACTTACTTAAAAAAACTCGAATACATCAATGCTATTACCCCTAAGTCTATCTTATTCTTTAAAGAAAAAATTGAAAAAATAAAAGAGGTTGGAAAAAAGAATGACTGATGTTATTTCAACTAGACTGGATGAAAAGGATGTTGAGGAATTAAATAAGATTTCTGATAAAGAGCATATAGACCGTTCAGCTTTAATTCGGAGATTTCTCTTAGAAAAAATGAAAGATTATAGGATGAAAGAAGTAGCAGAAAAATTTAGAAAAGGTATAATCAGTTTAGCGGAGGGAGCCTCGTTGGCAAATGTATCAATTTATGAGATGATGGAATATCTGGATCGTGAAAGGATAAAACCTCCGTCATTAACGAATGAACAGATGGAAGAAGAATGGAAAGAATCTAAGAGGATTTTTGAAAGCTTAAAAAAAGAAGACTAGCTACTTATTTTATTCTTATTCTTCCATCTTTTATAATAATAGTAATTTTATTCTATACCCTTTTAATTCTTAAAGAAATTTTATTGTGAATTTTAAGACATAATAATTAGCTTTATATATGGTTGTGCCTTTTTTTAGTTACCTTTAAGTTGTGAGGTTATGTTTCACAATTAAACAACTAAAAAAAATCGATTTAAACATGATTGATGAAGAATTAGAAAAAATAAAAAAGAGGAAAGCACAAGAAATGATGAATGCTAAAAGTTTACCAAATGAAATTGTCCATCTACGAACACTTGAAGAATATAGTAATATTGTTGAAGATCATCCTGAAACTGAAATAATTATTGATTTCTCCGCCGAATGGTGTGGACCGTGCAAAATGTATGCACCGATCTTTAAGAAACTTCAAGAAGAATATAAGGACGATTTTATTTTCGCAAAAGTCGATGTAGACGAGAATCCTGCTATGGCTCGTAAATATGCGATAACAGGTGTACCTACTACGTTAATCCTAAAGAACAATGAATTAGTTGATAAAATTGTAGGATTAATGCGACCAGAAGGTATGAAGCAGAAGCTTAATAATCTAAAAAATTAATTGCTTCTACTTTTTATATTTTTATTAAATAAAATGGTGAAATAAATGGAAAGTATCTCCGACCAATTAAAGGAAATGGAGGATATAGAACAAGGAATAAATGAAGAAGTCTTAGAAAAGCAAGAAATTTTTAAAAGTAGACGACTTTTTAAATGTATTTTGGGTTTAAACCAATTAGAAACAAACATTTTTGCATATCTGCTAAAGAATGATAATGTAGGTACCGCAGAGCTTACGAACAAACTTGAAATGGACAGGAGTTCCATTCAACGAGCATTACAATCCTTAAATGAAATTAATCTTATTACTCGAACATCAATGTCATTGAAAAAATATTCAGAAAAGAAAAAGCTTACAAAAGGAAAAAAGAGAGGATATCTTTATGTGTACAATGCAAAAGACATAGACTTTATTAAAAAGCAGCTCCATGATTTGCTCGATAAATGGTATGAATCCATGAAAGATTATATCGATGATGCTGATTCTCTTTTTGATTGCTACATGATTAATGGGGAACTTTGTTAAGGAAAATTTGTATTCGTTAAAATTTTCTATCTTTATGTATATCGAAGCTAGGAAAATACTGTTTTTTAAAATATTTTAATACAGTCAGAATAAGGAAATCAAAAAGAAGTATTAAATAAAATGTTTCAATATCCCTCTTGTCCTTCTCATTGAAGAAAAAAAGAAATGAAAAAGAAAGAAGGAAACCATATATAACTTTTTCACGAGTTCCCAGATCGAGGTTTTATTCAGATTCCAGGACGAATAACATATTATTATGTGGAATAAAGAACTGATCTTCTTGTTTGATAATTATAGAGTGAAAATACTCCGCTAATCCAAGAAATCCTCTGATTACACTTTCATCTTCTAAGAACTTAAAGATTACATGGATTATCCCCCTCTTAGAGCTTATTTTTACATCATCATAAACTCGTTCATCTATAAGGGGAATTTTCAGCTCGTTGATGATTTCAAAAACTCGTTTGATAAAGAGCTCGTCTTTAGCCATTTTTTACACTTTTCCTTGATAGATTTTTTATAGTATTTAAAAATTTTTTTCTTGTATTATTCTTAAAACTTTTTATTCATATGTGATAAGTTGAGTATAGAATAATATTTACTTTTATATTAATAATATTTACTTTTATATTATTAATATTTACTTTTATATTATTAATTAGGATATACATTATATTACACCAATTATTAAGAGCTTCCCGATATTATTAATTTTCCGAAAGAATGGAATTACACTAGTTCCAATACTAATAATAATAATCAACCAATTGAGAGATGATAAAGAATGAACGATCAAGATATAACAATTTTATTTAACCCTATTTTTTTAACATTCAATATCGCAGAAGAGACTCAAAAAGACACCTTAGAGATATTTCAGAACATAATCGAAAAACAAGAAAAACTACTAGATAAAGTTTCTTTATTTGCTACTTGTCTTTTGTATTGTATTCACAGACAGAATAATGGTGTTAAAGTATCAATTCAAGACTATTGTAAGATCCTTCAAGAACAAAATCTTAAAGTTATTCCCAGAGCCATTTTAAGAGATATGCTAAAGTTCAATAATTTTATGAAATTATATTATAATTATTCTATTTAAATATCATTCTTCAATAATTGTTGGATATATCAAAAATTTTCTCTTGAAAAATCCCTTTATAGAATATATACTTTATGTAGAGAACTCTTAATTAGTGAGAAAATTTTTCAGATTTTGAAGCAAGAAGAAAAAAACTTGTTTTAATGTGGCTCTAATTCTTTTTGGAGGCATTTCCATATTATAATCGGAGTTATACCATGAGTGGCTCTCATGGTATCACTTCTCTATTTGTATCTAATATTTAATTTGCTCAATTATAAGGTAGATCTCTTTTTTTAATTTTAAATAATCGATTCTCGAAATTATCAATCCAGAGAGGATTTTTTAATTTTTTCTATTCTATTTTCTCTAATAGCTACTTATGTTTCTTAGAAATAATAAAGTTTAGATACTAGTAAAAAAAGAAAAGAAAAGAAACTTTATTCAGATTTTATCTTATTGATTTATTTTTTTAAGAACGAAGGCGAAATTTCTACCAAGA
>CAZZIC010000046.1:0-24815 GCA_964653985.1 uncultured archaeon
CCCGGCGGGCGCACTTCTTAACTTCTTTTACTTAATGTTTATTTCCACTTATTATAGAATTTTCTTCTCTTACTAAAAAAGCCACTATAGTTTTTTTCTTAAGTTAAGTTATATTTAAATAGCGAAGAATCTATATCAGGAGATATTTATTTTAAATCTTCGATTTAATTGAAACGTATTATTGAAAATGTAAAAAATCTACAAAATATTTAAAATTAAATTACATTCTTGAAAACCTTTTTATGTTAAATTACTTAAATTATAATACATAACTGAGTGTTAACAAGGAAAGGTATTTTGATATGAAAAGTTTTAATAGGTTAATTAGAAAGATTAAAAAATCAAAACGTATAATAAGAATGACGGTTCTAGGAGACGGAGCCGTAGGGAAAACGACTCTGATAAAATCTATACTCGATAAATCGATTATCTCTAAAAAAAAGGAAACGAATGATGATGGTATAGATAGTGAAATAAATAGAACACCATTTATGGAGATAGAGACTTGGAATTTAGATGATTTGATGATCCAATGCTATGATTTAGCCGGACAGAGAACACCTGGAAGTCACCCCATAGATATAATGAGAGATCAAGTGTTAGGGTCAATAGATATTTTTCTTTTTGTATTTTCTCTCCATAGATTTGAATCCTTTAAGAACCTTGATAAATGGATGGATTTGTTATTTAATGATACTAATGGAAAAAAGAAAGACGATGTTTGCGTTATTTTGATTGGTAATAAGTTAGATTTAGAAAGAAATGTTTCCAAAGAACTTGTCAAATCCGTAGTTGAAAAAGAGCCTGGGTTTAAAGCTTATGTAGAGACTTGTGCAACAAAAAACATTGGAATAGAGGAATTAATGGAAAAGATTGTGAAACTAAGTAAAAATTATTTAGAATTAAAAAATTAATTTTTTTTTAAAAATCAATTAACTTTCATGTTTTGAATAACACCAAGAGGTGTATTTAATAGTTGACTGAGGTCGAATGTAAACTATGTAAAGAAAAAATATCATTTGATATTAATTCTCCAAATACATATATACAGAAAGACTCAACTGGTAATTCATTGATTGGGAACCTCTATACAGTTAGAGTTAGCCATAAGGCAGATTCTAATTCTCTCCATATTAACGTAGTGGTTGTTGACGAAAATGGAGAATATCGGGCTCATAAAGATTATTATCAAGAAAAAGAAAAGATTGAAGGTTTAAAGGATGTATGGGAGAATTTTATCCATCAAATACCACTAGAACTACGTTATTACATGCAACTATCTGATAACAAGGATAAAGAAGCACTTCTCTATATTCCAAAACCATATGATAAATCCACCGAGAAATGGGAGGAAATATTTGAAACGCTAAGAGAAAAAGGTCCAGAAAACCAATTTATTTCATTTATCTTTCATAAGTGGAAGTTTATCATAGGAAAGGATAAAGAAATAAACAAAAATGCAATAGATAAAAATTCTTGGAGTTATCCAATTTTCATTCGATTAAAAGCAAGATATTCCCCTTCTCCCAAAGTCTTAGAAGAAGCAAACAATATGAATTTTAATTCTGAGCCTACCTTGATAAACGTTGAAGAGAAAATTGCGAGAGCTGAAGTGTATCTCAGAATGGACGAGCATGATCTTTTGGAACGCTTATATAAAGAAAGTTCTCAACTATGGGGGAAAGAAACCGCGATAGGGATTAAGTCTGGATTTATGATGATACAATCCTATTATAGTTTTAGTCTAAATATTCTGGGAAAGAGTAATAAAGCTTTATCTTTAGTTGAACCCGCCTTTAACTTTGGACAAATAATTGAAAATCGGGAATTAATTTGTATTGCGGGAAATTTTTTCGCAGCTATTCTGCAGTCCTCGGGAGATTATGATAAATCACTAAAAATCTATAAAGTGGTACTTGATGTAAGTAGAGAATTGGGAGATTCTAGAACAGAAGCTGTGGTTTCTATTAACATCTCCATTATTGAATCCAAACAAGGATTATATGATAAGGCTTTAAAAAGACAACTTGATCTCTTAGAATCTCCTTTAATCCAAGAAGAGTATTTTCTAAGGAGTTCATTACAAAGTATTATCACAGAAACTCTTTTTATTGCCGAAAGGTATGAAGAATCACAGGAATTATGTAAAAAAATTCTCGAAGAGGAAGAGAATATATCAACATACTACAAATCTCAAGTACTCTCAGTTTTAAAAAGAATCGCGGGAAAAACAAGCTCACCCAGTCTTTTAGAGTATGTCAGAGATAATTTACTCAAAGATAAAGAATTTTTGGAATCTCCAACAGGTCATATTTTCCATCACGATTTAAAAGCGATTGATGCTGAATTAAATGAAAATTGGCTGGATATGACATATGAATTATTGAAAGAAAGAGAAATCATGTTTAAGAATGATTTTTTAGAAGACGCAAGCGATATAGAGATTCGACTAGCTCAGGCTTATTTCGAGTTATATAAAAATTCAGAAGATTTAGAATATCTAAATAAATCGTATAGCCACATTGATTTAGCAAGTACTATTGCTTCTGAAAATCAAAATTATTTAGTCATCACCCGATTAATAACACTAAAAGGTCTTTTAGCCCTTGAAAGTGGTCTTAAGATAGAGGCAAAACACAAATTAGAAGATGCTTTGGAAATAGCACAAAATCATAATCTAACAAATGTTGAGAAGAATATTAAGGATCATTTACACCAATTGAGCAAGGGAAAGATAGAAAACTCTACTGGATCCGTACTAAAAAGATTGTTTCGAGTTCTCACTTTTAGAAAAGCTGAACAAAGTACTCAGCAGAAGGAAAGTATAGTTTATTCAATTTGGATTTGTAGAAGAAATTCAGATTGGAATATGATTCTGCAAAATAAAACTGAGGGAAGTGAGACATTATCATCCTATTTTGAGGGCTTTTGTGACTCTCTTATGATTACCAATGATAATCGAGATGAACAACAACCAGCTTATTATTCTTTAGACAGAGGAGATGTTTTGATTGAAAAATCTAAAACATTTCAATTAATAGCCTTGTGTAGTCATCTTGATTATTTAACAAGATTAACCCTTCAAAAACTCCTCCCTTCCTTGGAGGAGTTTCCCTTCAAACATATTCCTGAAAAAATATCCGAAAAAGTAATAGAATTAGTTAATAATCAGTTTACTGGTTTTGATATTACAAATTAATTTTTTTAATCTTCCTTGAAATTCGACCCTTATATTTCTACCTGATATATTAAAAAAGAAAATAATGCAATGCTAGTGGTTTTTGTCCTTGAAAGATCTCAAATTTCATTTGATGTTACTAAAAATCGATTATTGTACGTAATATAGAATCATTCTAAATGAAATAAAAAAAATTTATAATACATTCTTGATTTTAATAGTTATCTTATTTATTTGAAGTTAGACCTATATGATAATAAATAAGATCTCTCAACGATGCCAAGGTGGCGTAGCCCGGAATATTCTTGGTTTACCCAATTATGGGTAAGAACGCACCAGTATATCTCGGAATCTGAGATATGGTGAAACTGAAGATCTGGGTATCGAGAAAGCCACTTCTTAGCGATTGGTTTCGAAAAGGTTCAAATAATAGGTGCGTTTCGCACTTGCTTGAACGTCCCTCCCTTGGCATAATCTATTTTCATTTTTCTTATCAAGTTCCAGATTTACAATTGATAATTCTACGCATCCTATTTAGAAATCTCCTTCATTCATAACTTTTATAATTTATGACCTTTTGATAAAGAATTATTAAAATAATTAATACAATTATTAGAATTTACTAAAATTTCTTCTAGCGTATAATAATCCATAATGGAAAAATAACCCAAATATTTTTAATCAAATTGAAGTTTTAGTTTTAAGAATAAGATAAAAATTCGATTTGGAAATTAAAATAACAAGAGTGCTAAAATTTATAGGTTTCTAATTAATGGTTCTATTCATTGGCTCTTTTTATAGCATCCATTATCTTAATATTCTTCTTCTTGAAGCTATCAAAATCTTCATCAATGAAATCTTTAAATTCGTTATATAAATCTTCCAAGGTTCTATTTCCAATTTTTGTTTTAATTTTGTTCTTATTCTCAGAAAGATTTATTGAATTTGATGCGGAATTCTTCTTGGAAGAATTTACTTTCGAGTTTTTTTGAGAAACCGAGGAATTTTGAGGGTTGTATTCTATTATATTCCCTTCCATGATTATATCTTTTAATATTTTAGAATCGTTTTTTTCTTTATGTTTAAAGGAACTTTCTTTTTGTTGAGTTTCTGGCCTATCAAATTCAAAATCAACCCGTTGATATCCTCTTACTTTAAATTGTTTATCGATAAACGCTTGAAATTGATGTTCACATATCATACCTCTTGGAATTGAAACAGTGGTAAGATTTTTCTTCGCTTCTACCACTGATTTAGGAATCTCTAATTCCTTATGTTTTTTACAAACAGGACAGACAAATCTAGCTTTCTTAAGTTTGTTCTGTGCTTTCATTTCTGACGTAATTTTTTCTGGTTGCATAAGTGCCATAATAATAAACTCATTTTATTTAGAATAGAACCCATAAAAACACCACGAAAAGTTAGTCTAAAAGGAAATTGAGTTACTTATATACAATTAACTTTTTATGAAAATTGAGAAAGGAATATTCAAAAAATTACAAATTAAATTTCAAATTTGTATTTTCTTCAGTTAGTTCAAAATTAAATTTTAGGGAAGGAAAGGCTTCAGAATCTATTTTTAAGGTATGTTTCCCCAATGCTAATCTCTCCAAATCTTTTTTATCCAATTTCACTAAAATTGTAATTGTATCCCCCAATGCTATAGTTCTTCCTGCCATCTTTCCAGCCATGAGCTCCTTAAATGTAAAAGCCTCTCCCTTATGATAAACAATAAATCTACTAGATACTTCTTCGAAATCGTCTCTTAATTTTGATAGATTGATAGATTGTTCATCGAGATAAATATTAATATGTTCTGAAACATCGTATTTAGCATTCTCAAGGTCTTCTAGTTCAAAATCTCCAAAAGAAATATCTTCTGGAATATCAAATGGGAATACAATATTTAAAGCTTTAATTTGAATTGAATCTGCCTCCCCATCCCCTTGCGTGTCGACAGTATAGACACTTTTTTTTGGAGGAAAGATTTTCTTAATCAAAACTTTGAAGGCTGATAAATCAAATGACATTTAATGGAAATCTCTTAAATTTATTTAGGATTAATTTAATTTCAAAATAAATAAACGGAAGATTTAATTTGAATTTATGGTTTTACTATGATTTTGGTACATTTACGACTTTTCATCAACTCAAATCCTGTTGAAAGTAAATCATCTAAAAATATTTGATGCGTTATTATCTTTTCCGTCTCTATAAGATCATTTGAAATTAAAACTATAGCGTCCAAAAAGTCCTTAGCATGTCCGATATACGATCCAAGAATTTTTCTTTGATATCGAACTAAATCGTTAGGTTTTATGGAAACCTCGGCTCTTGAATCTTGACCAAAACAAACAATCTTCGCACCATGCCCCCAGATCTTTAAGGCAGTTTCAAAAGATTTAGAAATACCAACCGCATCTATTATTACATCTGCACCTTTTCCATTTGTTATTTTTTTTATTTCTTGATTTACATTTTGATCCTGGGGATTTATCACGTAATCAGCGCCTATTTCATATGCCTTTTGTTGTCTCCATTCATCGATTTCTAAAGATATTAAATTTTTTATGGGATGCATTCTAATCACAGATTCTATGAGGATCCCCATTGGACCTGCTCCAATAATTACAACATTATCCGATTCTTTAACGTCTGCAATATTATGACAATGGACAGCACAGGATAAGGGTTCAATCAAGGCAGCAGATATCAGATCTGTATCATTAGGAAGTTCAAAGATAGTTTTTCGAGGAACTACACAATATTTTGCGAAACCCCCATCTTGAAATATGCCGAATGTGGTTCCCATCGCCATATATTCGCAGAGGTTCGGATTTCCACTTCTACAAGGCTTACAATATCCACATTTCTCATTAGGATCTATAACAACTTTATCATTTACATTTAAATCATTAACATCATCACCAACTTCTTTAATGATTCCTACAAATTCATGTCCAAGAATGGTGTTATCATTTGCGGGATGTCCTCCTTCTAAAATCTTTAGATCCGTTCCACATATTCCACAAGCTTTAATCTCAATTAATACCTCATCAGGTTTTTTGATCTGTGGGATATCAACATCTTCGAGGTTTATAATTCCCCCATTTTCTTGTTTGTGAAAAACTGCTGCTCTCATTTTCTTTACTCGATCAAAACTCTAAGTTTATTAGAATAATTGATTTTATTAATCAATTGATTATAAATTTTGTTCTATTGAAGGATCTAAATTTTAATTGTTAAATGAGTTATTCAATATACCTAAAGATTTATATTCTATGCGAAAGAAATTCAATAAATATAATTTATAAAATTTAAAGAGATTATATAATGAGTACTGAAGAAATTGAAGTTTTCAGCTATCGTTGGGTCGTTCTTTTTTTATTTTTTTTGATTAATGTGGTCATACAGATACTTTGGATAACATTTGCCCCAGTGAATTCAATAGCACAAAATTATTATGGTGTGGGAAAGTTAGAGATTGATTTATTATCATTGACCTTCATGGTTGTTTATATTCCCGTTACATTATTAGCTTCATGGTTAATCGATAAATTCGATTTCAAAATAGGTGCTGGAATAGGGGCTTTAATAATGGGGATTTTCGGCTTTTTAAGAGCTCTTGCTGGTCCTGATTTTGTTTTATTGCTTATCTTTCAAACGGGAGTTGCCGTGGCTCAACCGTTCATTCTAAATGCGGTCACTAAGTTATCTGCTAATTGGTTTCCCGAAACCGAACGAACAACTGCAACAGGAATATCACTTCTTTCTACATTTATAGGTGTTGCATTAGGGTTAATTTTAACACCGCTTTTATATGAGTTATTTAATAGCCTTGAAATAATAATCTGGGTTTATGGAGTTATAGCACTCGCTTCGGGTATTATTTTCTTTGTTTTTGCCAAAGCTAAACCTCCAACACCTCCAACACTTGAAATCATTGAAGAAAAAGTATTTATGTTTGATGGTCTAAAAAGACTTTTCACAAACAAATATTTTTACATTCTAATTTTCATTTACTTCGTCGGATTAGGTGTTTTCAATACGATTACAACATACATTGAAGGGATAATGATTCCAAAGGTGGGAACCGTAGAAGCCCCTGTACTTGCTGGTATCGTAGGATTACTCCTCCTTATAGGGGGCATCTTAGGTACAATCATTTTTTCCGTTCTTTCGGATGTTTTAAATAAAAGAAAACCATTAATATTTGTCTCCCTATTAATAGCAACGGTTTCGCTTTTCCTCTTTTCATTCCTTTCAGATCCGCTTTTCCTAATGATTTTGGGTTTTGTATTTGGATTTGGTTTACTGGGGTCTTCGCCCGTGGGATTGGAATATGCCGTAGATCTTACCAAACCTGTCCCAGAAGCTAGCTCTAATGGGATTTTACTTATGAGTGGACAAATCGGGGGAATCCTTTTAATTCTAGGGTTACAGGACTTCACTATTGGAGGAGATTACTGGCCAGCATTGGTATTGCAAGCAATTCTTTTAACACTTTGTACAATTTTAACTCTCTTTGTGAAAGAATATAAAATAAGAAAAGAATAAAACTAATTCCAATATTTTTCTTTTTTTTTCCTTTTTCCCAATAGTTCTATGGAAATCTAAGCTTATTTAAAAGATTTTGAAGATTTTTCAAATAATTAATATGGAGTAATTTATACCTTTAGATCATATTAGATACAATAATTAAAAGAATAGTCTGAAAAAAATGAAAGCAATTCAACTTAACGCAAAATGGGCTCCAAAACCCGATTTTCGGTTAGGAGCAAAAGATATTGATGGTAAATTGACGTATTTAGGTTCTAAAGTCTGGAAAAATCCTGAAGTCAAAATAATAGAGAAAGATATCCCCAAAATCAAATCTAACGAGGTTTTAATCAAAGTTAAAAGATGTGGAATTTGCGGATCCGATGTTCATATGGCACAGACTTATGAGGATGGATATATCTATTATCCTGGTTTAACAGCATTCCCCGTGGTCTTAGGACATGAGTTTGCTGGAGAAATTGTTAAAGTTGGTGAAAATGCTATTAATAAAAGAACAGGAAAACATTATGAGATCGGAGAACCTGTTACCGTAGAGGAAATGGTATGGTGTGGAGAATGTAGACCGTGTTGTGATGGCTATCCTAACCATTGTGAAAGACTTCAAGAAATTGGATTTTCCATTGATGGAGCATATGCTGAATATATTCCTGTTCCAGCAAAACTCTGTTGGAGCCTTAAAAAGTTAGAACCCCTCTATGATGATATTTTTAAAGCTGGAAGTTTAGTAGAACCCACATCTGTTGCCTATAATGCCGTTATTGAACGTGGAGGAGGGATCAGACCAGGAGAGAATGTTGTTATCTTGGGAGCAGGTCCGATTGGACTTGCAGCTGCTAAAATACTTAAATTTGCGGGAGCTGCCGTATGTATCGTTTCTGAACCAGATCCGAATCGAGCAACCTTAGCAGATAAAATGGGGGCAGATTTTATTATAAATCCAGAACAAGAAGATTTTGTTGAAAAAATAAAGGAATATACCGATAATGAAGGAGCCGCATTATACTTAGAGGCTACTGGTCTTCCCCATATTGTAACTGAGGATATTCAAAATGCGATTTGGGAATGTAAAGCCGTGAATAGCAAAGTTGTAATTGTAGCCAGAGCAGAACAAACTATGCCAGTTTGTGGAGAATATTTTCAAGTAAGGAGAGCGCAAATAATAGGTGCTCAAGGGCATTCTGGACATGGAACATTTGCTAATGTCATAAGTTGTATGGCATCGGGAATGGATATGACACCAATGATTACAAAAGAAATCTCCTTGAAAGAAATACCCCAAAATCTTGAATTACTTCAAACGGATAGAAAAAACTGTAAAATCTCTGTTATTGTTGATAATTAGTTTTCTATATATTTTCTAGCCCTCAAAAATTAAATTTTTGGATTAACTGTTTTCATTTTTCTAAAACTAAATCTAAATATATGGAGGATTCCTTGGCAACATCTTCAAATGAGGGCTTCATAATAGTTTCAATAGAAGCGAATCCGTTGAAATTATTTCTTTCAAAAATCTTAAGAAATTTTTTAAAATCAAAGAATCCAGAACCCGGAGCACGCCTAGTAGAATCTGCTAAATGAAGATGAGCTACAAGATCCGAAATCTCTTCTAAATATTCCCAAATAAACCCTGGATCTTCTTCAAGGTATGTATGGAAAGAATCAATTAGTAATTTTAGATAATCTGAATTAATTTCTTCTAAGAGATTTATTGAATCCAAAATAGTATTATAAGAATCTATTTCAAAACTATTAATCGGTTCAAATAGCAATAAGACGTTTTTATCCTCTGCATATTTACAACACTCTTTTAAAGAACTCACGATATTGAGCTTTTCTCTTTTAGGGCTACTATTATATTTATAACGCCCTCGAATAAGACCAATAATAACTTTTGAGTCTACTATCTGAGCGAAATCTATATATTTCCTAATCCTTTCAATAGCTCTTTCTCTAATCTTTACATCTTTATGCCCTAAGGAATAACCGAAGCGGATGAAAGTACTACCTGTACCTAAAGCGGATATTTCCATATTATATGAATCTTTTATCTCATTAATCGTTTTTACATCGATCTTTTCTGGTTCGAGAATACTTAATTCTATGCCATCATAGCCTAGCGGCTTAAGGAAACTAAGTGAAGAATAAAACCTATCCGCAATTTGATTAGGAGTGGATTTTGATTCTTCTAATCCAGAAACAATACTCAATTTCATCTTTATTTTCCAACTCGAATTCTATACTATTTTATTAACTAAAACTAATTTATATTGAATATTTAAATTTATTTAACTAGTTAACTAGTATAATTTGTTTATTAACTTATAAAAGGTTAGAAAAAAATGACGGATTGGAATCTTCCACCTAAAGGTGGACATATGGATCTTCCGGATGGTATTTACCTCCAGAATTTGTCGATTGCAGATATAGAGGAAAGAGTTAAAAATAATGATGTAATTATAGTCCCTATTGGCTCCACAGAAAATCATGGTTCTGCTGCTTGTATTGGAGAAGATACATTTTTAGTAACTCGAATGGCAGAATTGGTTGCCCAGAAAACTGGATGTACTGTAGCCCAACCTATTTGGTATGGAAGTCATCCTTATCATCATCTCGGTATGCCGGGTACCATACCTGTTCCCGAAGATATATTCAAAGGCTTAGTAAGGTCTGTTATTGCTGGTCTGTGGAATATGGGCTTTAGAAAACAAATACTCTTAAATGGACATGGGCAAGAATATGTGATCCCCTCAGCAATACATGAATGGGCAAAGAATTATCAACTTCCTGCAGTACTTTGTAATGTAAATTGGTATCATGCAATTCCAGAATTTTGTAAGGATAAAGAGCATGGTGGACCATTTGAAACACCTTTTATACATGCGGATGAGGCAGAAACATCTTTTTCGATGGTATTATTCCCTGAAATGGTAGATATTAACAAAGCTTGTGATAATGAACCTCGAGGATGGATGCCTGAAGGACATGTAGATAAAGCAGGAAATATTTATCAAAAACCGATTAAATGGTATGGTCAAGTGGGATTTTCTCCTATTGAAACTGCAGCTTATCCCGAAGGAAATGTTGGATGTCCGAGTAAAGCCTCATTTGAGAAAGCAAAACCGGGTATTGAAGCTCTTTTAGATTATTTGGAGAAATTAGTCAAGGATATTTTAAAGACCTTCCCTCCCGGAAAATTGCCTCCTATAAAACAAATAACTCAAAGGGAACCCGAAGAAGTTGAGAAATATATTAAGGGACCATTAAAGGGAGGAAAAAGTATTTATGAACTTAGATATCCTCCATAATTTTTTTTCCCTTTTTTTTACAATTCCGTAAATTTTTAAAAAGGTTTATTATGGGATGGCTGACCTTGTCAGTTAGAGTTTTTTATTTATTTCTATGATTTATAAATTGGAGTGTATCCTGAATTTTCTTGTCAACGCTTGCCGATGAACTCCAAATAATTAAGATAATATTTTCCCACCATTCATTTAAAATCGCATTAAATGTGTACATAATATCATATTTAGTGCGACCTCCCTATCTCCTGAAGTCCATAAAACTACTAAATTTTTTTCTTTAAAAGATATTTATATTCCAACTTTGTCTTACATCTAATCATGAATAAATGATAAGAAAGATAATTAAACTATGGCTAAAGTCTATTAAAAAGAGAAAAAGAGGAAAAAAATTATCTTAATTTGCCTCCACAATAAGCACAAAACTTAGCGGATTCTTTACTGATGGGAGTTCCACAATTTGGGCAATATTTTGACTTAGTTTCGGCTTCACTAGGAATTGTTTTTGACGGTTCCGTTTTTTGAGCTGGACTTTTCTGTTTTATCTCTGTATACTTCATTTGACCTGTACTCGTTGAGAATTTACCACGAAGCTGTCCATCAGCTTTTAGATCTAAAATTATAGCTCGAACATCCTTTTGTGAGATGCCCGTATTTCTTGAAATCTCTTCTACAGTAGCATTCGGATTTACTTCAAATTCATGCAAGACCACATTCCGAAGTTTAGATCTATTTCGAAGTTTATTTATCTGCCCTCCCAAACATGCTAGACCAATAAGAAGCCAAACCCAATTAAAAAACCACGTCCAATTGCCCGGATTCCATTTGTATATCCCCGTTATTCCCATATATAAGAATATACCGGCAATTATCAAGCCACAAATTGATAGCCCCTCCACATATTCATTTTTTTCGTACTTCAACTTTTTTCACACTCTTATTTTATTTTTAACTTATTTTAAATATAATTATATAAATATAAAAAACTTCAATAATCCAATTTTTACTGTTCAGAAATTTTTTTCTCACTTATTTTAAAGTAGGATAATAAGCATTCTAGATTGGACTAATGCAATTATTGATTATTTGGAAAACTCTTCCCATTTCTATTTGATCTTCTGTCAACAGAACAATAATATATTTCAAGATTTTAATGCCCATAATGTAGAAGTTATCCGAATGAATTAAGGTAAAATCGGGTTTTTGAATCCCAATTGAGTCAGTAATCTCTTCCGCTATCTCATAAAATTGAGAAAAATTTAACCCAATAGAGGATTTATTAAATTCATCACTTATATAGGACTTTTTTATAACTCCATTTTCAGAAGTAATTAAAACAAAATAAAGACTTGTATCAAGACTTTCAATCAAATCGTTTAAAACCAAGTCAAGATCTAAAGAAATGCTCATTATTAATGTAATATAAATTATAATAATATATATTTTAACTATGTAATTTTGAGTTTTTAGAATTAGTTTTCAATTAGAGAATAAAAAATATGTTCCTTTTTTCTTTTTTCTAGAATAATCTTTCTATAAGAGATCGTTTTAGGTTAAAAAAAATTTATATAAAGGTTCTTCTATGTATTTATTAGCATCGGGTAAGTATAAGGATTTAAAACTCTAAATAGTTTTAATATTTGGAAGGATTAAAAAATTTAAACTTTAATTAAAAATTATTTCTATATAGAAACCTATGAGTAGTCTTACAGAAGATTCTGATAATACAGAAAATGAAGAGAAAATCAAAGATGTTAAGGTTGTATGCCCGATCTGCCAAGAGAAAAAAATCATTAATCTTCCTGAAAAAGTAATTAACCAAAGTAAGCAACTTACCACTGTATCCATTCCAGCGAATCTTACTTGTGAACATAGTTATCAAGTATTTGTTGATAAAAATTTTACTCCAAGAGGATATCAGAAGGTTGATTTTGTTTTCTCAAAAATGGAAATCCTTGAAAAAGAGGAGGAAGACAGCCCTAAAATCCCCCATTTTCAAGAAATTGTATCCCTATTGAGAAATTCGGTAGATGACCAAGAAGTATTAGGGAGTGCTATTTTAACCATAGACGGAAAAGTTTTATATTCTTCCCTTCCACAGAATACACTCTTCAGTACAATGAAAGAGTTTGAAGTAAGAAATAAAAAGAAGCTTGTACCTGTTAAAAGGATGTTTTTGGAATTAGAAACCGAAACAAAGGTATGTTCTAATTATATGGAACTGGATAATACAAAATTTATTCTAGTGCTTGTTTTTTCGGAAAAGATAAAATTAGGAATGGGAAACCTGATATTGCGACAATTAGCTAAAAAGATTGAGACAGTAATATAACTTTTCTTTTTAGTACTAAAGTCTTATTTTAATCTTTCTAAATCGCCTTATATTTTTGTAGCACTAATTATATCTGATTATAAGACTTAAATCTTAAATAACGAGATAATCATCAATAACATTCTCGAACTCATAAAATTGTGCCACCTCTCCATCAAAATTATCTAAAGTCTTTCGATACCGGCTTAAAAATTCATTGGATATTATATAAATATATCTTTTGAGTAATGGAGTCATCTCATCCACTAAAAATGCGAAAATGATGTTTTCTTTGAGAACTGTATAGAATAGTTGCTTTCCAAAATTAACTTCTTTTAATTTACTTCCTGAATCCTCCTTAATTATAAATTTTGAAAATGAAAAAAGAGCCGAAATAAAACCGCTTATTTGGACTTCACTTTTTATAATATTACTCTTCTTTCCCATTATTTTTGTAAAAAGCGGAGTTCCTGAGGAATCTACGAAAAATACACTCGATGAATTTCCCTTCCACATACCGTCGCAGCAATGTAGTTTTCCCTACAGCACCTTCTCCAGCCGTTAGAATTTTCTTCTTCTTTTCAAAAAATTAAAGAAAATCTCTCCACTTTCAGGACCAATGAAATTTCAACTAAAACATCAATAAACAGCTAAATTTCAAGACCCTTCACATAAAAAGATAACGATTTCTCAAAACTCAATAAATTTCCATAACATTTTCATAATATTCCACGATGCCTTGCTTTCTGATCTCTTTTGAAAACTTTTTCTGTTGATCTTTATCTAAGATAATATATTGTAAATTTGGGAGTTTGCGGAAGAATGTAGGGAATTTCTCGAGGGGATTCTCTGCCAGAGAAATCTCCTGAAGGGAAGTAAGTCCTTTGAAGGATTCGGGAATGACGCGAAGATTATTAAACGCTAAGTTGAGATAATCCAGAGACCTTAAGTTTCCCATCGTGTCGGGAAGCTCTTCTAAATTATTCATCAGCAAGTCTAATTCTTTTAAATTGGTGAGGTTACCTATTGACTTGGGAAGCGCAAAAAGGTTATTTCTTTGGAGCCTTAAACTTTCTAAATTAACTAAGTTTCCTATCTCGTCTGGTAACGTTTTTAGATTATTCTTATCTAATAATAACTTTATGAGGTTTTGTAAATTTCCTATTTCAGCCGGCAATTGAACTAATTTATTAACGCCCAAACTCAATTGCTTTAAAGACGATAATTCGCTTATAAAGGTCGGTATATCAGAGATTTTATTATCGTAAAGGTTTAAATCTTCAAGTACATCAAGTTCCTTTAAGAATACGGGAACCCTATCAATCTTATCTCCATAGAGATTGAGCATTTTTAATTTTTGAAATTTTTTTACTATTTCGGGAATTTCTTTAAGCTCGCACCTCGCCAGCCCCAGCCCCGTAACATACCCTTGATGAGAGGTAAAGCTCATGCTTATCCCCGAAGTAATATAATCGACGCTTGTAAATTGTTTTCCAACCGTCCTTTCCAGCTCTAATAAAAGGGATAGCTCTTGTTCTAAAAGCTCTGCCCCCCTAAAAATTTCCAATTTTTCTACCATGGCTCAATTACCCTCCTTTTTAAGTCTCTCAATGTACTTTTATTTATTTACTTTTTAATTATCTTGTTATTAATATATCTATATAACTATTTAAATTACACTAACTTAAGCCTCTGGAACCCAGTGGCGCTCATATCGGTTTAAAAGCCAGAGCCATGGTGGAGGCTTTTCTGGTCTATATCCCAAATAAAATTCGGTGTAAGCCTTAAGGGACTTGTA
Organism: uncultured archaeon; assembly: GCA_964653985.1. Taxonomy (GTDB): domain Archaea; phylum Asgardarchaeota; class Lokiarchaeia; order Sigyniarchaeales; family SOKP01; genus CAZZIC01. The sequence goes on from CAZZIC010000046.1 coordinate 15,147, forward strand.
CGGATCGGTGATGATCCCGCCTTCTCTGTTAAAGGTATAGCAAAAGACGTTGTACTCTCCATCCTCTATCTGTTTTCTGAACATCTCCATAAAAATCAGGGCATATGAAGAAATTTGGGGAATTGAATCTGCGAAAATATGTTCGACTCCGCTCGGATTGAGGGAAATATCTACGTCTGGCTTATAATCGCAAATATAGATGTTTTTACCGATGATAACGATGAGGTCGACGTGCCCGGTCAAAAGCTTCTTGTCAACATTGTCCTTGATAAAAACCGTGGGCTCCACGGTGAACACTCTCGTGTCCTTTCTGAGACCGAATGCGATATCTGCGACCCATTCGTGCTTGGGCTGACCGTCTTTATTTAGGAGAAAATCCGGAGCTTTCATTTTTTTCGAATTCTGGGCTATCCAAGGAAGGATACTGAGCTTTTCCTCGTCATCCTGATTCTTCACGACTAACCCACTTTTTTCATCTCGTAATCGGGGAAGTATGCCTTTACTTTTATGTTCATATTGATCCATATCAAAGTGGGTGGTCCATGGTTCCTTGCTAAAACCGGATACTCTATGCTGGTTGTATTTCATTCTGAACTGGGTTAGATACTTCTTTAAAGTCATCAGATATTCCCGCATTTTAGAAAGTTTCACTTTCAATTTTATCTTCAAGATACTCTGTTCCTAATTCAAAAGGTACTTGGATGAGGGTCTGAAGTCCGAAAATCGCTCCGAGCGGGAAGCCTCCTAAGAAGATGGAACCGAGAGAAAGGACTACTCCTTTTACCGCTCCCGCTTGAACGAGTCTTCTCAGGAAGGATTTCTTTTCCTTACTCTGAATTTCTGCGTTCTGAGCTTGGTCTCGCATCTGTTCGATCTTTTGCTTAAATTCTTGTTGGGATTCTGCCATAGTGAGATCACTTTTTGATACGAGTTGCGAGAACCACGAGTTAAACGCTTGCTGGGTACGAACTGAGCCGCCGAGGGAGGCTTTAATCTGGGCGGAAAGCTGGGACCGAAATTCTCCTCCCGATTCTCTCAGTGAGGTAAGGAGGGTACTCCAGTAGAACTTCTCCTCTTGGGTGAGTCCTAACTCATCTCCCTTGTATTCTACCCATTGCTCGATCTGGGAATCAACATAGATTTTTTCGAACGTCTCTGCGACGGCGGCACCTGTGGTTGCCAAAATTCCCTTTGCGATGGCTTTCGCAGTCACCACGGATATAGACTGTTGGGCGGTCTTTTGGAAAATACCTTTTACGAATGCTCCTCCCACAAGCACCGCAGCCATTGAGATGATCGTGGACGCTACAGTGATCATCTGCGTATAAGCCATCTCTCCGATCATCTGGGCGGTCGTGGACGCAAATGAGTATTGTCCGAAGTAATCCATGATCGCATATTGGGTAGCTTGGGCTAAGATGGTGTGTACATCGGTTCCCATGGAACCTGCCATCACGGGTTTGACCGTAAGATCGATACTGTAATAAAGATAATCGTAGTTACTGTTGCTCTCCGAGATCAACCCGCTCGGCATGAATGATTCTATTGGTTTTGTAAGATATACGTTCCCTCCGTCTAATACGAATTCTTCGGAAGAGACAATGTATTTATTTTAATCAAATGTCAATTCATTATCAATATCTACAAAAAAAGATCTTTGACCTATAAATGAACTTCAGAATTACAGAAAGATACAAGAATAAAAGATTCAATTCATATCACCCATATAATATGAATCACTCCGACAAATTTCTATAATTTTCTGCGATTTCCAACTCGCTCTTTTCTCTATAATATGATATCTTAGGACATCTTAAGAATCGAGTACAATTAAACTAGAAAGGAAAATAGCAAGATAAAAAAAAGACAAGGAAATAGAATGTTTAAAGACAATATATAAAAATCCATTAGATTTATGAATTGACTTTATTTTTAAAAAATGAGTAATAAAAAATTTTTAAAAGAAAAAAAAGTGAAATTTTAGAGAACATCCTATCTGGAGCCTCTCTTTCTCTTACGAGGTTTTTTCTTAGGAGGAGGAGTCCCGATTTTATCTAAAAACCTTTCTAACTTTTCCGGGTTATCACCAATCTCTTCCAAGATGTCTTTCAGCTTTTTTTCTAGGATGTAATTCTATTATTTCTTCTAAGCCCTATTATGTATTAGATGACCAGATATTCATTAATTACATTCTCAAACTCGTAGAATTGTGCCACCTCTCCGTCAAAATGTTCTAAAGTTTTTCGATATCGGCTTAAAAATTCGTTGGATATTATATAGATATATCTTTTCAGAAGAGGAGTCATCTCATCAACAAGGAAAGCAAAAATAATATCTTCTTTTAATACGGTATAGAATAATTGCTTTCCAAAATTAACTTCCTTTAATTTACTTCCTGAATCCTCCTTAATTATAAATTTTGAAAACGAAAAAAGAGCCGAGATAAAACCACTTATTTGAACTTCACTTTTGATAATATTACTCTTCTTTCCCATGATTTTCGTGAAAAGTGGAGTTCCTGAGGAGTCTACAAAAAATACCCCAACTATCCCTTCGGCTTTAGGAATTGAAATAGAGTTTCTCCATAATTCGATAATTTCCTCTAAATCTTTTTCTTCTTTAAAAGCTTTCATGATTGTTCTTGAATGCATATATAACTGTGGAAATGAATGTGGATTTTCTTTATCATCAATGTAAATAATAACAATTATTTCATTTGAACTTATATCGAAATAGTTTATAAATGATGTAAATTCTTCGAAAGGGAAAAAAGATTTTCCTTGTCGTTTCTCAACGATCTCATTTCCATAAGAATCCAATATTTTTTTAATTGTATCAGTATTTACTCCTTTATAATACAAAATTTCCTCTTCCCTTTCGGACTCGGTCTTACCCTTGATTTTCACGAGGCCGACACCATAAACTTCAATGATGTTTTTATCCTTAGCAGTTTCATTCATTCTATTAACTATTCAATTCCTTTTTAGATACAAAATTAGATTTATGTTTACTTTTAAAATATATTAAATAATGAAATAAATTTATTCAATAGCTCGTCTATAAAGTTATATGCTTTTACACTCTAGATATAAAATGTATGAAATATTTATTATTTAAAATTTGTTAAAAGACAAAATTAGTGGGTCTCTTTTTAAGAAAAGTTAGATGTCCAATTCCAAATCTGTTTTAGACTAGATTTTGGGGTAAAAATTACAGTACGTTTAGATAAATTAGTGTACAAAAATCCAATACCATAAAATTTTAATATAAACTTTATTAAGGTTTTAGGTTCATAATAAACAATTTTCAGTTATTCCTACTTAATTTCGTTTTAGGTGAACATTTTTTTTCGATTTATATTTATTATCAAAATAGTCTTTATTTTGTGCGAATTTTAACGAAATGACACAAAAAGTTTTAAAGGATAACTTTGTTTGTTAAATAATGATTATTATTTTTTATTTTAATAATAATCTAAGAAACGATAAATATGGGTTGGGTTTTGAAAAGTGCAAGTTAATGAAGAATTGGAAAAGTATGTAGCATATTTTAAAAAGAAAACTGACTTGAGCGATTTGGATACTGATAATATTAATAAAATACTAAATTCAGATAAATATTCTGAATTTATTGACTTTGTATATGATTATTACAATTCTAAGATATCTCCTAATAATACTAATAAGGAAAGGCTCTCCATTCAGTGCTATTTAGATGTTGATGGTGCGATTAATAGCTTTTGGCACATGCTACTTGGAATCGACCAATACGAAAAATTTAAGTCCAAATTAGGTATTAAAATATAATATCCTCTAACTTGAATTAAAACTTTCTTACATTTCTTTCTTATTTTATTTATCTCTTATGCCCAAATTCAATTTATTCTGTATCCTCCAGTGTATTCTTTAAATTCCTGAAGATTATGAGTAGGTTGCTAAGAATAAAAATGAATTTACTGGAGGAATAAGTAAAGATTGGAAAAACGAATCTTCGTGAAAACAGAGTTTCAAGATAGAACATGTATCTCTCTATATTTTCCAGATATATTCTAGCATAATATTAAATCGAAGTTCCCTGTCCATTTCAAAAACTCTAAATTTTGATTTTGATTTTAAAATATTAAAATAAAGAATTTTTATCAGTAGGGAACCCTCACATGAATGAACTGAAATATGCCTCCTTGAAGGACAGAATTTTAGCTGCATTAATCGATTTTGTACTTTTTCTCATGATTTTCTTTCCTTTAACTTATTTCATAAAAGGTGTTTGGATTATGTCTCCCATAGATCATCAATGGGCTTCTGGACTCTTCATTACAGACCCAATATGCATCTTTTTTCTGGTTATAATGATCATTTATTTCATAGCTCTTGAAGCCCTCTTCGGTCAAACTTTAGGTAAATTGATAATGGAAATAAAAATCGTTGATAAAGAGGGGAATTCTCCAGGGTTTAGAAAAAGTCTCATCAGAAACTTATTACGTGTAGTTGATGCCCTCCCTTCCTTATATATCTTAGGAATTTACCTAATAAGCACTTCCGAAAAAAATCAACGCTATGGAGATAAAAAAACAAACGTTATAGTAGTTAGAAAATCCTCTTAAAACTCCGAAATCTCAACAAATAAAAAACCACCATGGATAATAATTTAATCAAATTATCTCAAAAATCATCATTGTGTTTAAGAGCTTCATTATAAAAAGACGATTATAAGCTATATAACTAATATTTTTATAAAACCCTCATCCTTTAAAGATCTAAATAAGTGATGCCTTCTTATCAATAATTATGCTATATCTTTGAGGTGATAAAATGGCATTAGAATTAATTGATATTATTTTAGGTATTTTTAGCGCAATCTTTGTTATAATAAATATTATTGTTGGATTAAAGATTGCTTCCCGATATTTCAGATATAAAAAATGGGAGTTATTATTCGTTGGAATCGCTTGGATTGGTCTTGCGAGTCCATGGGCGCCAGATGCATTAAAGCCGATCTACATAATAATTGATCCCGCTATGATCAATAATACAATAGTTTTACTAAATTACATATTCAATGTGTTAGTGATTCCTATCCCTGTTATACTTTGGATAATTGCTTTCACCAAAATGTTGAACTTAGAGCGGAAAATGCGTTTTCTAATAATTGCAAGTATAATTATAATTAATCTTATCTTTCAAATAATCATTGGAGTTGATTTTATTTCTGTTTTCAACGCTAACTCTATTGATAGCTATGCATATACTTCGCTCTATCTCGATATCTATCTTATCATAAGTATTACTTTTGTACTTATTACTGGGCTGTGGTTTGCGAGAGTTTCAATTCAATCTCCCACAGAAGATATATCGCTTAAAGGAAAAGTCCTCCTTATTGCGTTCATTTCTTTCACAATTGGGGCAATGATTGATGCAATATTTAAAATTGGTATAACAAACATAATATCGCGGGCGATTCTTGTAAGCAGTTCCATCGAATTTTATATCGGGTTAATTTTACCGGAATGGTCTAAAAAAATTCTCTTAAAATAAAACCATCTTTTCTTTTTAATCCGGAGCTGACGTTTGTGCATTCTAAAAAAATATATTTCTCTTTACCTTTGATTGACTTTCTTGATACTAACCATTGAAAGAGTCAAGTTTAACTTAGATTTAACTTAGATTGTTAAAAAGTAGTGGGCCTGGCAGGATTCGAACCTGCGACATCCCAATACGGAAGACATTTAAAATAAATGCCTAACTCCGAAGGCGGGCACCCTCTCCAGACTAGATTACAGGCCCATGAACATTAGTTGGAGTAAACTCTTTAAAGTCCAAGAGAAAAAGATCTCTTTAGTAATGAAATCTTAATTAATTTTATATTAATTTCATGTTTTATTTCTAAAAAATGTAACTAAGATTGTCAAGAATAGGTGATAATAATAGTTAGAAAGATAAATGCATCATTGTCCATTTTTTAAATAATGATTTATATATAAACATACTTGTCGAAAAACATTTTTAAAACGAAATAGATCGTCGATTGTACCTTCAGCCTTAATAATTCCTTTCATATATGCTTCAAACGCTTCTATTTTTCCTTTTAAAATATCATATACCGCTAAATTGGGAATTTCAAATCTTATTGAATATTCTGGGTTAAACCCTCTCTGATAGGTAAATTCCCCCTCTTTCAAATGGATCCAATAGTCGAAACTTAATTCAGGGATTGTAAATTGATAGATATAATTATAATCCCGAAAGAGATCCTTTACTTCGGGCATTTTTCCTAAAATTTCGATACTTTTTTCAAGTAAATGGTCCATATCAGTAGCTAAAGTGATATCTTTACTTAGGAATGTATTTATCATAGATTGAAATTTCTCTACATTTATCATTCTTACACCGAGTTAGATTACCTATATCCAAGGGAGCGAAATCTTGGAACCTTATTTTTAAAGTGAACTTAAAGGTTTTTAAATCTTTCGAAAATACGACATCTTTTACTTCTTTTCTATTGAAAAACCACAATAAGCTAATAATTTTAATAAATAAAGGATATGATAATTTGATGCTAAACCATTCCTTAAGAATTTTGAGAATAAAACTTTTATATTTTTAATAATCTAAATGATAATCTGAACTAATAACTAAATCACTTGATAGTTGATCGTATATCCTCTTAAACTCATTTTTTGTTATATTTGTCCTCTCCAAATTGAGGAATTCGAGATTCTTAATATTAATTATAGAGGAGGGAAGTGATTTTATTGGATTATCATTTAAATTTAATTTTCTAAGAGTAAGGAGATCACCAATTACAGTAGGGAAATCTATAAATTTATTACTGGTTGCTTGAAGTTCTCGAAGATTTTTGAGATCCTTAAAAGAGTCTGGAAAATTACTAATATTATTATACGAACAGTATAAAATCTCCAAATTTTCAAGCTTTCCAATCATCTGAGGTAATTTTGTTATATTAATGGCGTTTATATAAAAATACTTTAGGTTTTTTAATTGTCCGATTGATTCTGGAAGGATCTTTAATTTATTTCCGCTTATATTCAACTTTTTTAGGTTTTTTAATTGTCCGATTGATTCTGGAAGGATCTTTAATTTATTTCCGTTTATATTCAACTTTTTTAGGTTTTTTAATTGTCCGATTGATTCTGGAAGGATCTTTAATTTATTTCCACTTATATTCAACTTTTTTAGGTTTTTTAATTGTCCGATCGATTCTGGAAGGATCTTTAATTTATTTCCACTTATATTCAACTTTTTTAGGTTTTTTAATTGTCCGATCGATTCTGGAAGGATCTTTAATTTATTTCCGCTTATATTCAACGCTTCTAATTTCTTTAAACCCCCTACCGATTCGGGAAGCTCTTCTAACTGGGAATTGCAAATCTTTAATTTATGTAATTTGTCTAAATCTCCGAAAGATTCTGGTAATTTTTGTAGTTTATTATCTACTAACTCAATTGTTTCCAAATTCCGTAAACGACCGATGGATTTAGTTATGATTTTTAAAGGAGCATATCTTATCGAAAGCTTTTCGAGCTTTTTAAGTCTGGAAATGCTACTAGGAAGTCTTTGTAAGAATTGACAATAAATATTTAATTCACTTAAATTTTGAAATTCTTGTATGCATCTTGGTAAGATTTCTATCTCTAGATCAATTAAGAATAACTTTTTTACTTCCCCATCTTCTAAAATATAACTTACTTTTCTTTTAGGATTTAGAGACGTTAAATAAACTTTCTCACCAGTTATCAATTCAAATTGTCGTATGGCATTTACATCTCTTGGGTCATCAAATAAATAAAATATTTCCTCATCCGAAAGGTATTCTAAGTAATTTTCAATTGATAAGTACACTGCCTAACTTTATCTGTTCCGAATTGAAACCTTTTTGCTATCTCTTCCTTAAATTTTCTTTTTGCTAAAGGGTCACCTATTTCCGTTAATTGTTTTAGAAGTGGAAAGGCTAAATTTGAATGGAGTAGTTTTGTGTCATATTTATTTTCCACCCATGCTTGTAAGTTAGAGCAATGACCCCAAAACTCTTGTTCGGGGGAAATATGAAGCTCTTTTTCTCCAAATTCTCTTACGTCTGATTTATTTAATTCTTCTTGAGCTTCATCAATTGATCTGATTTTCCAATGCTTATCATTCTTTAGAGGATCTATAAAAAGAAGATGTTTACATTTTAGAAATTTTTTTCCGTCAATATAAATATTAGTTATCTTAGGAAAACCCTCTTTTTCTAGATCTTCCTCAAGTTTGAGGGTAATGAATTCGTTTATCTTATACTTCTTAAAAACTGTCATTAGTATCAGATGGGCTTTTTTATTTGATATATTATTAGAGGTAATTGAATTATTAAAATTAAATCTTCATTTAAGATAAAAGAAGATTTAACAATATTAAAAATGGCGCCCACAGCGGGAAATTCAGAAATGTACGAGGCGTACATATCCTTTGAACCCGCGTCGCAGGAGTGACAGTCCCGAATCCTAGTCCGAGCTAGACGATGTAGGCTTAAATTATAAAAAGTTTACTTCTTTAAGAAAAGAAATTATTAAAAATATAAAAGTTTTACTTTTAAAGAATTATGTTGTAGTATCCTTATCAATACATCCTCTCAATTATATCACCTATATTAATTCCATCATTTGGAAATAATGGAAGACCATGTTCTGCTATATTATCTGAAAAGTAGTCGGCTAATAATTCCCTTATACGACTATAAATATACTGTTCAGGAGACCTTCCATCTCTTCTCGTCTGGAATTCTTTCCAGTACCTCATATCGCTCTCATCAAGGAATTCATTCTTATCACGGAATTTTTGTATCCAATTCTCATAAATAGCCCATTCATTTCTTTCTCTAAATGGAAAATCCTCTACATTAATTTTGTCTGAAAGTTTACTATAAGAATAGGTTGCATCTATATAATTAGGGGAAAAAAGACCAAAGAGATTGCCATATAAAAGTGGGATTGGATTGTTCTTGGTAGTCTCTAAGACAAAACATGTCCCGGGTTGAATTAAAAGGTACATAAGTAGAGTAGTTAATGCCTTATTTAAATCTCTAATCTCTCTTAAGTCAAATGTAATTGTACTTTTTGAAAATGGGTCGGAATTTTCTAATACATTGTTTTTTTGAATTCCCCTGCTAGTCTCCGTAAAAATTTTTAATGTAAATTCTGGTGATAAAGAAGTACTTGTTATCATTGGATCTTCTAAAATTTCTTTGAGTTGATAGAATGTATTTAAAAGTTTTTTCTTTAAATTTTTTCCTTCCTTACTAAAAAAGAAATGATCGATATCTAATCGATAATTCTCCGAATTAACACTCCTCTCTCGATTAGTTCTACCAAAAAATGACCATGTGATAAACATATGTGGGGTTAATTCTTCTAATTTTTCATAGGGTATAATAACTTGAAGTCCTCTTTTGATTATTGGATTTCCACTCAAACCATTCTTAACTAAGATATATGCATCCCTCCTTTCATTAAATGCATTCTTTAACTCGCTGACATCTTTTTGATACTCTTCATACTTATTCAGAGGGAGGACTCATCATCACTAGTTCCAAATTTAACTACTCCTTCTCCTTTCCCAACGTAGAAGTTCGAAATACTGTTTTAATGAAAAAAATTAGCGGAATAGATGATAAAAC